>NZ_SJUP01000008.1:0-140427 GCF_004337025.1 Exiguobacterium sp. SL-10
TGAGATTTCCCTTTGAGCAATCAAGAAAGACCCCTCAGAGACGATGAGGTAGATAGGTCATGGGTGGAAGCACGGCGACGTGTGGAGCTGAATGATACTAATCGGTCGAGGCTTTGATCTAGTCTAATGGTTTGTATGAATTGATGAGTCTTCAGTTTTGAGAGAACAATCTCTTAAAAAGAGTTGACATTATGTTAAAATAATGTTAAATCTCATACATGTCTGGTGGCGATAGCGAAGCGGCCACACCCGTTCCCATGCCGAACACGGAAGTTAAGCGCTTCAGCGCCGAAAGTAGTTGGGGGTCTCCCCCTGTGAGGATAGGACGTTGCCAGGCCAACGCGAAGGACGATCAAGCATCTGCTTGGTCGTTCTTTTTTCATAAAAGTGTTGACGAATCACATATATAATGTTAATATAATAATTGTCTAGTGGCGATAGCGAAGTGGTCACACCCGTTCCCATGCCGAACACGGAAGTTAAGTACTTCAGCGCCGAAAGTAGTTGGGGGTCTCCCCCTGTGAGGATAGGACGTTGCTAGGCCAACGCGAAGGACGATCAAGCATCTGCTTGGTCGTCCTTTTTTGTCGTTCTCCTTGAAACTTTTCATGCATTCTTCTCGTATGAAGAGACAGAAGAGGGGGAGTCAAGTATGCAAATCCGTGAAGCGACCGTCTCAGACCACAAAGTGTTCACTGAGGTTTCACGAGCGAGCTTTAAACAAGAGGCAGATCGTCTCCGGCTACCATATCGTGACCTCAATATTGAGCCACCCGGCTATGATAATGAATCGATGAATCGTTATTTGATTGAGCAGCTGACCTGTTATGTAATCGAACTTGATGGACAGGTAATCGGTGGAACCGTCGTGACATTGACCGGACAGGAGTATGGTCGAATCGATCGTATGTTTATCCATCCCGAGCAGCAAGGACGAGGAATAGGGAAACGCGCGCTACAATTGATCGAGGGACTTCATCCGACTGTACGAATCTGGGAGTTGGAGACGTCAGCAGCCCAACCTAACAATGTCGCATTTTATCGCGCTGCCGGTTACCAATCTGTCTTCGAGTCGGACGTGGAAGTCTGTTTCATCAAACGAGTAAAGCGACCCATCGATGAAGCAATCACATTTCGATATGAAGAGCGCTCCATCAAAGGTGCCCAAGCGTATGGGGTGGATGCGAGCCAACTTGCCATCACGAATAGTAACATCTCGGAACTACGGGCCAGCAATTGTAATTTCACGAGGAGTCAGTTCCGAAATATCAATTTCCGAGAATCTGAGTTCGATGACTTAAATCTATCCGGCTCCCAGTATCGGTTCGTTACCATGTTCGAGTCGGGACGGCCGACGACGTTCTTCCACACAAACCTGACGAGCACGATTATGAAGAACTGTCGGCTCGATGGTATGCAAATCGAAGACTCATCGATTGACGGCTTGACGATTGATGGGGTACACATCAAAGACCTGTTAGAACATTATCGAAAAGAAACTGGAGGAATGAAACGTTATGAGTGATCTCTACCAAACCCAACACGACTTACAACAACAGATGGCAGAACGGGACCGACTCGCCCGAAAATTAAAAACACTCGACAAGCAAATTGCCGAACACGAAGCTGTACGAAAGCAACTTCTCAATTCGTTTACGAAGGAACAGCGCGATGTCTATGACTTAGATTCATTCTCGCTCGTCAACGCATGGCGTAAGCTAAGGGGAACATTCAACGAACAAAAAACGATTGAATTAGAAGAGGCGGCCCGGGCCGAATTGAAGTTACGCGAACATGAGGCGATGGTAGATGAGTTGGCGCTTGAGCGTCGTGACTTATATGAAACGTTTGAGACGTATCATGGAATCGACGCAAAATGGGAGACTTTCCTAAAAGAGAAGGAAACGCATTTGAAGCAAGATTCTACTGTTCGGGAAGAATTATATCGACTCACGGATCAACAGGTAAAAATGAATGAGGTGCTTGTTGAATATAAAGAAGCCATCGGTGCTGGAAATTCAGCACGGACGGCCATCTCAAGAACACTGAAACATCTCGACAGTGCGAAAGGTTGGTCGACATATGATACGTTCTTTGGAGGAGGATTGATTGCGACAGCGATGAAACATGATGCCATCGATGCTTCAGAGCGGAAGATGCATGAACTTCAAGCCGCACTCGAGCGCTTCTCGCGGGAGTTGGCTGATGTGAAAGGCGTCGTCAGCGGCTTACACATCGAACGTGGGTCACTCATTCAGTTCGCAGACTATTTCCTCGACGACATTTTCTCGGAATGGACGATGCACGGACGAATCAATGATTCACTTGATAAAGTGAACGGGCTCGATCTTGAAATTGCTAAACTGATTGAGAAAATGGAGAGAGAAGTTGAACGCTTGGAGCGACAACTCGAAGCGACCGAAACGAAACGCCAACAGCTCATCCTCACGCGATGAGCTGTTGGTCATTCTGATTATTTTCGGGACGATGACGCCAGAGCCGACGTGAACAAGAGGATTGGTTGTGGTGGGTCAAGCTGTGGATGACAATATGGACAAGTAGACATCGGATGAGTACACTTCCTTTCAATATGAAGTGTACCAAAAGGGGGATTCAAATGAATGAGTTGATCGATTATATCGTCGACGAAGTCGGGCAAGAAAGACATACAATTATCGGGATTTCAGGACACGGGGGTGCCGGGAAGTCGACGCTCGCAGACGCTTTACGTGTACGCCTCGGGGACGTGAACTATATCAATACCGACCCATACATCACGGATTCGACGTTACGGAAGAGTGCGATGCTCAACTATACGGTCGACGGAACACCACATCACTATAAAATGACGGCCTGTCATCCGGCGGCGCATCACTTGCTGTCACTCGAGCGTGATGTCCGGATGGTACGGGAAGGCATCGGCTTTTATACGATTGACGTCCCGTATCTTGAACGGACATGGATCAATCCAGCAAAACAAATCACGATTATCGAAGGGATGAGCGTCGCGTTCCTCGAACCCCACTATTTCAATGTATCGGTCTATTTGTATACGAATAGCGATACCGAGTTCGAACGCCGTTCCGTCAGAGACGTCCAAGAGCGAGGGATGGACCTGGCGTATTTGAAAGCCTCGCACGACGAGCGTCGGCTTCAGTACGAACTGTTCATGCATCCGCATCGTGAGAAGTTCCAGGTGGTCGTGAACACGAGTGGAGATGAATGGGTAAAGGATGTGACGTTGTGAAAAAACCAATCGTATGGGTGATCGGTAGTTCCATTCTGGTGTTTGTGTTCATGGCCACTCAATTGTTATTTCCGATTACGTTTCAAGAATTTATCGCCATTCTCATCGCATCTGTTGTTTTGGGCATTGTTCCCGGTGTAATTGCCTCGATGTTGCATCAATTTATAACCACGAAACAAGACAAATGAGATACGTAGCCCCGCTCATGATGAGCGGTGACTACGTAACGTTTCTTGAATCCCGAGTCCGAGTCGATCTTGTTCGCGCTCGAGTTGGTCCCACGTGAGTGAGCGATGGCGCAACGTGACGTCGTTGGCGATCGACTCGAGTGTGCGTTGCTTCTCGATGTTGTCGAGCCAGTAATAGACGTCGACCCCGTCCTCGTCGATTCGCCAAAACGATTTGACGATTTCAAATTCGTCGGCCCAGTCACCGACCGGTTTAAATCCATACTTCTCGACGAACGGGTACGGGCGTTCTTCTCCAAGTGGATCGATGACGTTGCGGACGAACATGAGCTCGAGGCCGGCGTGTTCGGTCGCCTCTAACAGACGTTTCAAAACGGGGAGCGGTTCAACTTCAACATTTTCGACGACATCGAACCAAACCCGTTTGCCGTCCGTGTCCCAGACGGTCGCTTCCACACTATATGGGGCGCCCGCTGTCGACGGAGCGTACATCGTCAAATCAAACGTGAACGGGATATGCTCTTCAGCACCAGGTTCGAGCACGGCCGATAAAGGGATCGGGACTTCTTGAAGGTCGGCCTCGCGGTTGAACTCGTTACCCTCGAGCGTGATGTCTTTAAAGGTCGTCAAAAAGTTAAGCGTCAACTCCTGCAGCCGCACGACATGTGAAGTGGTGTTCGACACGCGTAACGTTCCATGGACGGTCTCGTTCGGTAGAAACGGTACGGTGTGAAAATAGACGGATGCATCCAGTTCGGAAAAGAACCATTTTTTAAAGCGATTACCCCATTTCGACATGACGGTCGCGCTCCTTTTCTCTAGTAAAATACACTCTCTTAATTGTTCCCGAATCCAATTCTCAAAAAACATTTAGAAAAAGGTTGCATTTTATAACTGCTTCACTTATTATAGAGGATGTCGAAACAATTCAAACCATCGCGGGGTGGAGCAGTCTGGTAGCTCGTCGGGCTCATAACCCGAAGGTCGTCGGTTCAAATCCGGCCCCCGCAACCAATTTTTATTTAATTTCATATGTCGTCGCGGGGTGGAGCAGTCTGGTAGCTCGTCGGGCTCATAACCCGAAGGTCGTTGGTTCAAATCCAGCCCCCGCAACCAATTTTTTAAATGAGATAGCGAAACGATGACGTTTCGTGTTTTTTTTTGCGTAAAATTGAGTGTACAATGAGTACGTATCGCTAGAACTACTAAAGGAGAAACATCATGTATACATTGATTACCCATTCTGCGGCCGAGACGCAGGCGGTGGCAGAAAAAATCGCCACGCTCGTCCAAGCCGGGACGGTCATAACGTTGAACGGTGACCTCGGTGCCGGTAAGACGACGTTCACCCAAGGCTTTGGCAAAGGTCTCGGTGTCACGCGTAATGTCAATAGCCCGACGTTCACGATCATGAAACAGTATCAAGGGCGCTTGCCGCTTTATCATATGGACGTCTATCGTCTCGAAGACACGGGGGACGATATCGGACTCGAAGAATATATTAACGGGGATGGCGTCGCTATCGTCGAATGGTCGAACTTGATCGAGTCATCGTTGCCGACTGAACGCCTCGCCATCACGATCGAGCGAATCGGGGACGAGGAACGTCAACTGACGTTCGCGCCCGTCGGTGACATGTACGATGCGCTCGTGAAAGAGGTGCTCGCATGAAGCAACTCATGATTGATACGGCGACGACACGTCTGTCTGTCGCTTTGAGCGAACACGGACAGATTCAAGCCGAAGCGACGGTCATGGTGTCTAAAAACCATGCCGTCACGCTCATGCCGATGATCGAACAATTGATGAGCGCTGTCAAATGGACACCGAACGAGCTTGAACGCATCGTCGTGACGACAGGGCCTGGGTCTTATACGGGCATTCGTATCGGTGTGACGACGGCGAAGACGCTCGCCTACACGCTTCAAATCCCGCTCGTCGGGGTCTCGGCGCTCCGTCTCATGGCGGCGGCCCCGAACACGGAACTCCCGGTCGTATCGCTCATCGACGCCCGCCGAGGGAACGCTTATATCGGATACTATCAACAAAACGAGGCCGTTACACCCGACCGTCACGCCTCGGTAACTGCTTGGCTCGAAGCCAATATCACAGGACCGTTCGTCGTCGTCGGCGACGTCGAGCCGTTCCGTGACGTCTTGGCCGCGTATGAGTATACAGAAGCGCCGGCCGCGCATAGTTACGGCCGGGCGAGCGATCTCGTCGCCTTAGGTGAAGTCACGAATGATGTCCATGCGTTTGAGCCCGAGTATCTTCGTCTCGCTGAGGCGGAAGCGAAATGGCTCGAGGGACAGAACAATGGCTGACATTCAAATCCGTCGCATGAACTGGCTCGACGTCGATGAAGTGACCAAAGTCGAGGAAGCCTCGTTCGCCATTCCTTGGACGAAAGAGGCGTTCATGAACGAGATGCTCCGCAATGACCAAGCGATTTACTTCGTCGCTGTACATGAACGACGCGTCGTCGGTTTCATCGGCGTCTGGCAAATCGTAGACGAGGGGCATATCACGAACATCGCCGTCTTACCGGAATATCGCGGACAAGGCATCGGCAATCTGCTCCTGACGCAACTCGTCGAATTTGCCCGTTCAAAGTCACTCGCGGCGCTCACACTCGAAGTGCGTGTCTCAAACATCGGTGCCCAAAAGCTGTATGAACAGTTTGGTTTTGAAAATGCGGGACGCCGAAAACGCTATTATCAAGACAATAATGAAGACGCCTATATCTACTGGGCGAAGTTAGGAAGTGAAACAGATGGACACATCGCTCATCCTCGCGATTGAGTCGAGCTGTGATGAGACGTCGGTCGCGCTCGTGCGTGACGGTAAGACGCTCTTATCGAACGTCGTCTCGTCGCAGATTGAAAGCCACAAACGGTTCGGTGGGGTCGTGCCCGAGGTCGCCTCGCGCCACCACGTCGAACGGATCACGTACGTCATCGATGACGCTCTTAGCGAAGCCGGTGTGACGATGCAAGACGTCGATGCCGTCGCGGTCACGCAAGGGCCGGGTCTCGTCGGGGCACTTCTCGTCGGCATCAGTGCGGCCAAGGCGCTCGCGTTCGCCCACAGTAAACCACTCATCGGCGTGCATCACATCGCCGGACACATCTATGCGAACGAACTCGTCGAAAAGATGGAGTTCCCACTCGTCTGTCTCGTCGTCTCAGGCGGACATACGGAGCTCGTCTATATGCCCGAGCACGGTGTGTTCGAAGTCATCGGTGAGACACGTGACGATGCGGCCGGAGAAGCATATGACAAAGTCGCACGGACGCTCAGCCTTCCTTACCCAGGTGGACCTGCCATCGACCGTCTCGCGGCCGACGGGGAAGACACGTATAAATTCCCACGGGTTCGACTCGAGGCAGGAAGTTTCGACTTCAGCTTCAGCGGGCTCAAGTCGTCGGTCATCAACGCCGTCCATAACGCTGAACAGCGCGGGGAGACGGTCATCCCTGAAAACTTAGCGGCCAGCTTCCAAGCGAGTGTCGTCGAAGTGCTCGTCGAGAAAGCGATTCGTGCCGTGAAAGAAAAAGGCGCGAAGCAGCTACTCGTTGCGGGTGGTGTCGCGGCCAACCGTGGACTCCGTGCCGCGCTTCAAGAAGCGACGGACCGCGAAGGCATCCGCCTCGTCATCCCACCACTCGATCTATGCGGAGATAACGCCGGTATGATTGGTGTCGCGGCGCATCATGCGTATGTGCGCGGAAAGCGCGATACACTAGCGATGAATGCGGTTCCTGGGTTATCCTTAGAAGAGAGCATGACAGTCTAGGGGGAAAATATACAGATGATGAAACGCATAATCATTGGAGGTCTCATCGTACTGCTCGTCGTCGCGACGTTTTTGCAAGTACGGGAGATCATCCGCGCTTATAATATCGCTTATCAAGAAGAAATCGTGCCGCAAGAGACACGCGTTCGCTCACTGACCGATGCAGACTCGCTCGAAGGCATCGGTCGAGTCACGGGTGAGAACACGCTCGTCGAGACGTTGTACGGCTATAAGAGCCTAGACGATCAAGATATCGAGAGTGTCATCGTCGTCGACCGTAACCTCGGCGTTCAGCCGAAAGCGAGCGACGCGTATTACGAGATCGCACCGGGCCGGGAAGCGACCGAAGAAGAAGCAGCCAAGTTCGAGGACATCGTCAACGAGTTTGACAAAGAGCAACTGTTCGCCCAAGTCATCTCGACGCATGAGGCGAAGTATGTGACGAACGACGAAGAGACGCTCACGTTCTACAAAGTGTTCGTCCGCGACGTCGATACAAACGAGTACGTGTTCTTCATCACGGAAGACGGCCTCAAGCTCGACTTCCACACGCGTGGTTTCCAACCGCTGCGTTACTTCTAAACGTAAAACAGGGAAGCTAATCTCCATAATGGAGAGCGGCTTCCCTGTTTTTATATGTCCGGATGATGTTTGTTCTGTTTGTACCACATATTCACCCAGCTCACGATAAAGACGACCAAGGCGAGCACCCACATGAGGAGCGTCGACTGATAGAAGTGTCCCCATACCGAGCCTGGGGTGTAAAAGCTGTGAACGGTCACATCGACCGGCCAGACGACAAGGCGGATAAACAGCGTGCTCATGAGCAGACCGCTCAACAAACTGATGACAATCCCGCTCCACGTCTGGATGATGAAGCCGATGACGACCGGTAAGAAATAAAACAGGAGCGACGGGACGACGGTCGGTTCGCCCCGAATCAGTTCGGATACGTACTCCGTCCCCGTCGGCACGATATAGGCGAGACCGGTCAGGAAGGCGTGCATCCATTCGATTCGCATCGCACGGAATCGCATCATGAATGGAGCTCCTCCCATTCTGCGTACAGCGCCGTGATTGACTCTTTCGTCGCGTCGGACTCGGTCGACAGTTCTTGCGCCCGGGCGAAGTCGTTGAAGACGTCCGGTTCACACAACAGCTGCTCGATCTCCTCGAGACGAGCCTCGTGCCGCTCGATCGTCAGTTCGATTTCCTCGATCCGCTGTTTCATCCGGCGCTCCTCGCGCTGCTGCTCTTTGTCGGCCCGCTGTTTTTTGACGACGACTTGTTTCGTTTCCTCGCGGGCGAGCCGGGCCAGGTCTTCGAGCTCTTCCTTTTTCTCGACGTAATACGAGTAGTCGCCGAGGTACTCATCGATGCCGCTCGGCGTGATCTCTAAGACGCGCGTCGCGAGCCGGTCGATGAAGTACCGGTCGTGCGACACGAACAGGATCGTACCTGGATAGTCGACGAGGGCGTTCTCGAGAATCATCTTCGAGTCGAGATCCAAGTGGTTCGTCGGCTCATCCAAGATGAGCAAGTTCGGTTGCTCGAGTTTCAGTTTGGCGAGCGTCAAACGGGCTCGTTCGCCACCCGACAGTTCATAGACTCGTTTCATGACGTCGTCACCGCTGAACAGGAACTGTCCAAGCAGGTTACGCACTTCTTGTTCGCGCATGAGCGGCCAGTCGTTCCAAATTTCGTCGATGACGCGGTTTTTATCCGACAAGTTCTGTTGCTCCTGGTCGTAGTAGCCGATCTCGACGCCGGCACCGTAGCGGATGTCGCCGGTAAGGGCCGGCTGTTGTTTCGTCAATACTTTCAAGAGCGTCGACTTGCCGACCCCGTTCGGGCCGACGAGGGCGACTGATTCGCCGCGCTGTAGCTGGAAGCGAAGATGTTGGGCAATCGGCTCCTCATAGCCGATGGCGAGGTCACTGCCGCTCAACACGTCGTTCCCGCTTTGGCGTTTGATCGAGAAGGAGAGGACGGCACTGCGCTCGTCACCGTCCGGCGCTTCCATCCGGTCGACTTTCTCGAGACGCTTGCGGACACTCTGCGCCCGTTTCGTCGTCGTCGCCCGGGCGATGTTGCGTTGGATGAAGTCCTGCATCTTGGCGATTTCTTCTTGTTGCGACTCGAACTGCTTCTTCTCTTGTTCGTAGATGGCGGCTTTCTGTTCGAGGTACTTCGTATAGTTCCCGACGAAGCGGCGGCTTCGATGGCGTGACAGCTCATAGACGACCGAGACGACGCGGTCGAGGAAGTAGCGGTCGTGGGAGACGATAAGAACGGCGCCTTTATAGCCGCTCAAATACTTCTCGAGCCAACCGAGCGTCTCGATGTCCAAATGGTTCGTCGGCTCATCTAAGATGAGCAGGTCAGGACTTTGGAGCAGCATCTTCGCGAGTGCGAGACGTGTCCGTTGTCCGCCGGAGAGCGTATCGATGCGGCGTTCGAAGTCGTCCGGATAGAAACGCATCCCGTGAAGGACGGAGCGGATCGTCGCCTCATATTGATAACCACCGCGGTCTTTAAACGTATGCTGTTCTTCATCGTAAGACGACAGGAGGCGCTCATAAGCGGCCGGGTCGTTCAAGATGCGCTCCGAACCCATGTCTTGTTCCATGCGGCGCAGCGTTTTTTCTTGTTCGATCAAATCAGTGAAGACGGTCAGCATCTCATTCCACATCGTCTCATTCGACTCTAACCCTGAGTCTTGGGCGAGATAGCCGATGGTGACATCTTTTGGCTTCATGATATCGCCTGAGTCGTAATTGTATTCCCCGGCGATGACTTTGAGCAGTGTCGACTTACCGGCGCCGTTGCGGCCGACGAGGGCGACGCGTTCGCCTTCTTGAATTTCTAGTTTGACGTTCTCTAAAATCGGCTCGACGCCGAATGATTTCGATAAGTTATTGACTTGCAGTAGGATCAAATGAAAAAACCCCTTTCTCTCTATTTAGTATACTTTATTTCTTCCCCATTTCAGGTATATTCATTGAGTGGTCATGTGAATTCGTTTACAATCAAGGTGTATGACATTAGATTCGTTTGAAACGCGTCGTAAAAAGGAGGCTCTTTCCGTTGAGTCAAAACGAACCAAAGATTCCGCAAGCGACAGCCAAACGGTTGCCACTATACTATCGGTTTATCCAAAGCCTACATTCGTCAGGAAAACAGCGTGTCTCTTCTGCTGAACTGAGCGAGGCGGTCAAGGTCGATTCGGCCACGATCCGTCGCGATTTCTCGTACTTCGGTGCGCTCGGTAAAAAGGGATATGGCTATAACGTACAGTATCTGTTAGACTTTTTCCGTAAGACACTGAATCAGGACGAGATTACGAACGTCGCCTTGGTCGGGGTTGGTCATCTCGGGACAGCTTTCGTCAACTATAACTTCCTTAAAAACAATAACACACATATCGTCGTCGGGTTCGACGCAGACGAGACAAAAGTCGGCACGACGATGTCCGGTGTCCCGATTCATCACGTCGATGAGATGGAACAGATCATGAAGCAAAACAAGATTGACGTCGCCATTTTGACGGTGCCGTCTGCCTATGCACAGCCTGTCGCGGATGACTTGGTCCGCTTCGGCATCAAAGGCATCTTGAACTTCACGCCGGCCAGGCTTACTGTGCCGGATACGGTCCGCGTCCATCATATCGACTTGTCGATCGAACTCCAGTCGCTCATTTACTTTATGCAACACTATCCATCTGCTGAGGGGGTCCATCAATAATGGAATTACTATCATCGTTGCTCGTCGTCGGTATTCCTGGGGGAGCAAGTATCTTCATTATCGCCATCGTCGCGCTCATCATCTTCGGGCCGAAGAAATTGCCTGAATTCGGACGCGCCGCCGGACAGACGCTCCGTGAGTTCAAAAATGCCACGAGTGGTATGATGAACGAACATGACGAGAAAGACAAGAAAGAAATTGAGAAGAAAGAGCAGTAAACGATGAGCCATCAACCTGATCAAGAACGGGCACTGTCCGACCACTTGACAGAGCTGCGGAGACGACTGATGCTGTCGGCATTTGTCGTCTTTGCCTTCTTTTTGATCGCTTTGCCGAGTGTCAAATACGTGCTCGCTTATCTGCAGGCGGACCTCGTCGAACGAGGACTCGAGTTGAACGCCTTTGGGGTCGCGGACCCGCTCATGATTTATTTGAACTTGGCGCTCGTCATCGGTCTCGTCGCGGCTGGTCCGTTTCTACTGTATCAACTGTGGGCGTTTGTCGCACCTGGTCTGCATCCGAACGAGCGGAAAGCGACGCTTGCTTACATTCCAATCATTTCGGTTTTATTCCTCTTCGGTTTGGCGTTCGCCTATTATTGGTTGTTCCCGCTCGTCCTCGATATCTCGACGGACCTCGGGCAAGACCTCGGTCTGACACAAATCATCGGGGCGTCGAACTACTTCACATTCTTGTTGCAACTGACCATCCCATTCGGACTGTTATTCCAGTTACCGGTCGTGACGATGTTTTTGACGCGCATCGGTGTCGTGACGCCGTATTTCCTCTCGAAAATCCGGAAGTACGCCTACTTCGCCTTGTTCGTCGTCGCAGCGTTTATCACGCCGCCGGATTTGACGTCGCACCTCATGGTGTCACTGCCGCTCTTCTTCTTGTACGAGATCAGCTTGTCGATCTCACGCGTGACGTACCGGGGTGTGCTTCGACGTGAGAAAGAGGCGCAAGTGAAAGAACAGATGGATTTGATGAAACAGATGAATGAGAAGTGAACACTACGTCGTGCGACGTGGTGTTTTTTTGTGATTTTAGGGCTATTCAATTTTAAGAAAACGACTTAAAATTAGGAGGGTTAAATCAAAAAATGGATTATTTTTGAAAGTTATGCATTCATAAACAGAAATGAGGAGAGTAATGAAGAAATGGTTATGGAGCATGCTCGTGGTGCTCGTCATGATGGTAGCACCGGGAGTCGAAGTCCGAGCAGAGGATTATGCCAAACCGGAAAGTATTCCGTCAGGAGAAGTCGTAGGAGATAGTGGGTATGTGTGGCGTTCGGGAGATCCGGAGACGCTTGTTCACATCAAGACCGGTGAGGAATATACGTTACCGATTCGCGTGTCTGTTCTTCATAACATTCACGCAATCGGAGACGGTCGATTCATTTTGGAGGGCTGGCAAGAATGGATGGTCTGGAATCCTCACACCGGTTCAAAGACGGTCTTTCCAATTGACGCAGGGAGCGGACTTCATGCGGTCGTAGATATTAATTTGGCAGCAGACACGGTATTGTGGACCGATGACAAGAAGTATGTCACGACATCGCTTTCGGGCAAAATTCTCGGGTCGATTCAGGCGGAAAGTATGTATGAAGCGTATGGACTGCTTGATGATGGAAATGTTCTCGCATTCGTGGACGGTCAAGTGACGAAGCGGACGGTGACGGGTGAGACAATTGAAACACTCGGATCGTATACGGGTCAGGTGAGGGGCGCATCCTCAATCAAGGGATCAAATCAGTGGATTGTAGCAAAAGTAGGGGAATCGGATACACTTTTCATCTTTGATCTCGTAACGAAACAATGGATCGAGAAAGAAGCCCCAAGCGTAAGAAACCTCATATGGAATGACGGCGTCTACTATTTCACGATTCGGAAAATGTACACGACGTTCTATGTTAGTTATAACGTCGCCACAAATGAGTGGCGAGAGGCACCGATTGATGATGTCTTCGTCCAAAAACGTGGATCATGGTACGTCTTTTCTGAGAACCGGTCAGCAGGCTACACGCCCGAGTCATTTTGGAAGGCACCGTGGCAACTGCAGGTCAGTGTGCCGAAAACGACGACTCGCTATGAGGTAGGTCGTCCGTATGACGTCAACGGAACGGCCACGCTCGTCGATGGTACGGCCTTACCGATTCCAGCGACTGAGTTGACGGCACGTTTAGCCTATCAAGACGACCCGTTCGTTTGGGAGCAAGGGAAACTGACGCTACAGACGAATGAATCGTATGACATGATTTTTAAATGGAGCGATTTTGAGCGACGGTTAGATTTATGGGCATCGAAATATGTGCCGCTCACGCTCGACCCGCCAACCGGTGTCTTAGGCCCGATCAGCGGGAAGACGGCTCCGAACACGCCTGTTTTTGTCAGTGTGACGAAAAACTTGTATCAATCGAACTCATCGGATTCGTTGTTGAACTATCAATCGGCGACGGTCCAATCGGATGAATCGGGACGCTATGCGTGGCAACCGGCACGTTGGTTCACACCTGGATCGCGTGTGACTGTGAAAATCGGTAGTGGGTCAGGTGTTTACGCCGATCCGATTGAACTTCAAACGGTCAAAGAGATTGAGGACACATCATCGAACGGCATCTCGGTTCTGACGAAAACGGTCACTTCAGGTGTCACGTTGAAAACGACTCCGAACGCCACGGTGGATGTGTTGATTCGCAGTGGGAAATACTACGAGATTTCGAACGAGCAAGCGGATGAAGACGGACTCATTTCGATTAAAGAGTTTAGTACGATACCTATAGACATTGGAACCAAAGTCTACTTCAAATTAAAAGAGGCACCCACTTCTGCGTTCCGACTCACAACCGTGGACACAAGAGTGGAACCGCCTGTGTTTTCGTGGACTCGGACACCGTTAATGTATGACAAATCCATCAACATCACATCGAGTACCAATCAGGCCTATCGCATCTATCGAAATGGTACGCATGTGGCGACAACACGCGTCATGCCGTACACATTCGATACCCCATTGAAGGAAGGAGATGTCATCCTCGTCACACGTTCGAGCGGGGATGCGACGTACGAACTTACGAAGACGGTCCAAGCGTTCACTCCGACGCTCAGTGTAACGGACACGTTGATGACAAAGACACAAGCGACACTCTCAATCAAAAAGACGAGCACGGCGACAGTGCGCTTCTATGTAAATGACAAACTTGTCTCGGTTAAACGCCTATCGACGACACGTTACACGGTTCCGGCCAAACCGGGGGATCGGGTTCGCGTCAAAGCATCGGTCGGATCGAAATCACGTGAGGTCTCATTGAACTTGCCGAAGACGTCGTTGTCGACCCTCTCGATTAACGATGAGAAATCGTTATGGGTCGGATACGTGATTCCGAATAGCACGGTCACATTGAAAAAAGGCTCAACAGTGCTCGCTACAGCGAAAGCGAGTAGCACCGGACGTGTGACGCTCCGCTTCACCCGTCAACCGGTCAATACGACGCTCTCGTTGACGAGCCAAAGCGGACCGTTTCGACACATGCAGACGGTGAAAGTGACGACCGGACCGACACCGACGCTCGTGACGACGATTCCATCGAGCACATCGAAGACAGTGAAGGCGACATCAAACGTCGCGTACGGTACCTTGACGCTCACGCGAGGGTCGACGGTCCTCGCGAAGAAGACGGTGACAGCCACGTCGACAACGCTCAGTTTCACCTCACAAAAGAAAGGAACGAAATTGACACTCCGTCTCGTGACGCCAAAAGGCCGAAGCGTGACGAAGACAATTTACGTTCGTTGACAAAGAAGTCATTCGCGATGATGCGGATGGCTTTTTTTAGAGATGGGGAACGAGGGAGAGCCGTGATACGATGGAGCCAATCGAACATAGGTCAGGGGGAGAAGCGATGACTTGGGAGTACTATGGGGATGAACTCCTCATCATCGGTGTGTTGACGACAATTTTGTTGATTGTGGTGCTGAACTTTCTAAAGTCACGATTTAGGCGCAGATTCGTCTTCTCGTTGACGTTGCTCGTCGTGGGATACGTATCTTGTATCATCGGACTCGTCTTCGTCCGTGGTTGGGACGCGCTGGGTTGGATCATGATTGGCTTCAGTTTGTATGTAATTGGTCTCGTCACGTATCTCGGTGTCATCATCTATCACTGGATCAAAGCGCGACGTACGACAAAATCATGAGTAAGCCGTTCCGGTTGCGGAGCGGTTTTTTTGTCGTCACAACGGACGTTCAAACTTCTGACATAATTACGTGAAAAACTGAGCAAAGGGATTGTCAAATCGTCTTGTGAAATAGTACACTAAGTTCAGAAAGTGAATGTGACATTTATCACAATCATAAACTTGCCAACCACTCAAAGGAGAGACTACCATATGAAAATCGCAGTCATCGGATGTACACACGCAGGAACAGCAGCCGTCAAAGGATTACTCGACAAACACGACAATCTCGACATCACCGTGTACGAGCGTAACGACAACGTCAGCTTCCTCTCGTGTGGAATCGCCCTCCACGTCGGCGGTGTCGTCAAACGCGCGGAAGAATTGTTTTACTCGTCACCGACCGAGCTCGAAGAACTCGGCGCGACGATGCGCATGAAACACGACGTGTTGAACATCGATACAGAAGCGAAGACGGTCCATGCCAAAAACCTTGAGACGGGGGAAGACGTGCATGACACGTTCGACCGCTTGATTGTCACGACGGGGTCATGGCCGATTGTCCCGACGCTCCCTGGCATCGAGATGACTGGGATTGAGCTCTGCAAAAACTATGGCCATGCCCAACGCATCATCGAGCGAGCGAAAGACGCGACGAACATCGCCGTCATCGGCGCCGGCTATATCGGTGTCGAACTCGTCGAGGCGTTCGAAGTGTACGGCAAACACGTCACGTTCATCGATAGTGCCGACCGCATCTTGAACAAGTACCTCGACAAGTCGTTCACGGATCAACTCGAAGCGGACATGACGTCACGCGGCATCGACCTCGAGCTCGGCCAGACGGTCGAAGCGTTCCGTGGGACAGACGGTAACGTTACGCACGTCGTGACCGACAAAGGTGAGTTTGAAGCTGACCTCGTCATCCTTTGTGTCGGATTCCGCCCAAACACGGGACTCCTCGAAGGGAAAGTCGACATGCTCGGCAACGGCGCCATCATCGTCGACGAATATATGCGCACGAGCAACCCGGACGTCTTCGCCGCTGGTGACAGCTGTGCCGTCTATTACAACCCGGCGCGCACACACGCCTACATTCCGCTTGCGACGAACGCGGTCCGCATGGGAACGCTCGTCGCCGAGAACCTCGTCACACCGCGTGTCCGTTATCAAGGCACGCAAGGGACGTCAGGCCTCCGTCTCTATGATTGGAACATTGCTTCGTCAGGTCTCACAGAAGAAGCAGCCGGCTTGTTCGGTCTCGACGTCGAGAGTGTCGTGATTGAAGACGCGTACCGTCCGGAGTTCATGCCGACAGCGGAACCGGTCCAGTTCAAACTCGTCTATGAAGTCGGCACGCATCGCGTCGTCGGTGGACAAGTTCTCTCGAAAGCGGATATGACGCAAGCGGTCAACACGTTGTCGCTCGCGATCCAAAACGAAATGACGGTCGAAGAACTTGCCTACGTCGACTTCTTCTTCCAACCGCACTACAACAAGCCATGGCACTTCATCAACAGTGGTGCGCTCGCGGCGATGAAAGACAAAGTCAACGCATAAAAAAACTCGGGAGCCGCGGCTTCCGAGTTTTTTATAAATAGCGCGGGGCTTCCTTCATCGAATTGGCGAGAATGATATAGATGAGGACGTTTCCCGGTACGATCAAAAAGAGCAGGCGGACACCGAGTGGGGACAAGTCGAAGTATTCAGCGATGCCGCCACAGACGCCCGAGAGTGAGCGGTTCGTGGCAGATTTACGAAGCGGACGTTGCATAAGTAGGGCTCCTCTCTCAACTGTGATATGAAAATTTTACCATATGACAATAGCAAAAAGCGCGCCGATTTGGCGCGCTTTCGCTTATTTCAAGATGGTGACGAGTTCGTCGAGCACTTCGTTGGCTGACAAGACACCGCCTGATGTGTTCCACGTGTCATCGCTCACTTCGGTCACTTCACCGGCCTTGACAGCGTCGAGGTCTTTCCAAAGTTGGTTCGACTGCCACTCTTCGGCTGTCTTCGATCCATCTGCTCCGCCGTATGTGAAGTAGACGATATGGTCGCCATCCATTTCCGGGATGCGCTCCATCGTGATCTCTTCAGCGAACTCGGTGCGGTCTTGTGACGCCGGGCGTTTGATGCCGACGTCGCCCAAGATGACACCTGAGAAGCTGTCCGTGAAGTAGATGCGTGACGCGCCAGGAAGGAAGCGTACGACCGAAAGCTCTTTGTTCACAGCGTCGTCGAGCTCGGTTTTCGTATCTTCGACGTGTTGCTCGTAGTCAGCCAAGACGTCTTTTCCTTTGTCCTCAAGGTTGAGGGCGTTCGCGTAGAGCGCGAAGTTCTCCTGCCAATCACCTTTGAGCGTCTCCGACATGACCGTCGGTGCGATGGCGTTCAATTTGTCATAGATGTTCTCTTGGCGAAGTTTCGTCCCGATGATGAGGTCTGGCTCGAGTTTCGCGATCGCTTCGAGGTTGACCTCGCTCTCCGTCCCGACTTCAGTGACATCGGTCATCTCTGACTCGATGTGTGGGTACCACGGGTCACCGTTCCATGATTTGACGGCGCCGACTTGTTTGACGCCGAGGGCGATGAGCGCCTCGGTCCCTTCGTTCGTCAAGACGACGACACGTTTCGGTTCGACTGGCACTTCAGCCGTACCCATGGCGTGCTCGACCGTGCGCGTTTCTTGATCTGCTGACTCGTTCGAGTTGCTCGTCTCGTCTGACCCGCCGCAAGCAGCAAGGACGACCGTGAGGCAGAGCGTGAGTAGGGCTAACGCAAACTTTTTCATATGTATAAAGTCTCCTCTGATTTGTAAGATTTCCTCCCTGACTATAAGTGATAATGATTCTCACTGTCAACCCCTTTTTCTGGCAGCGAGATTTTGCTATGGTAGGAGAGGAAAGAAGTGAGTAAAATGATAAAACCTTGGATCAAACTAATCGCCTTGATCATCGCGTTACCTATCTTGAGTTATATCAGTCTCCGTGTCGGCGTCATCCCGGTCGGCCATACTGACGTCCTTGCACTTGGAAGCGACGCGTCATCGCAAGCGATGATTGCGCTCAACGACAATCGCATTCCGCGCACCATCGTCGCGCTTCTCGTCGGTAGCGTTCTCGGACTCGCCGGATTGCTGTTCCAACTTGTGACCCGCAACCCGCTCGCGTCACCGGACATCCTGGCGGTCAACGCGGGGGCGAGTCTCGCCATCGTCCTCGTGACGTTGTTCGGCTTCAGCAGCATCGCCTCGTTCACATCGGCGGCGCTCGTCGGAGCCTTCATCGCCGGGGTCATCGTCTATCTACTCAGTGCGAACGGGGGCAACGTCATGTATATGACGCTCGCCGGGGCATCGCTCGCGGCGCTGTTCAGCTCGTTCACGCAGTCAATTATCGCCTACGAGGAAGGGGCGCTCGATGAGGTCCTGTTCTGGTTGACGGGCTCGGTCGCGGGCCGCTCGCTAGCACTCGTCACGACGTTGTTGCCGTGGATGATTGTCGCGAGCCTGTGCGTCCTCCTCATCAGTAAAGAACTCGAGACGTTGTCGCTCGGTGACCAGGTCGCCCGATCGCTCGGCCAAAACGTCGGTGTCATCAAGTTTGTCGCCGTCACGCTCGCTGTTGTCTTGTCGGCGTTCGGGGTCGCGCTCGCAGGTCCCATCGCCTTCGTCGGCCTGCTAGCCCCGCACCTCGCGCGCTATATGTTCGGCACGGCGTTCTTCGCTCGGCTCGCCGGGAGTGCGCTCCTTGGGAGTGTGCTGCTGTTATCGGCCGACATCTTCGGACGACTCGTCCTGTTCCCACGGGAAGTGACGGTCGGTGTCGTGCTCGCCGTCATCGGGGGCGCGTTCTTCATCTATCTCGTCAGCGCCAGACAAGGAGTCTTTAAATCATGAAATCATACAGTTTTCGAAAAGGCCCGTTCTCATTCACGCTCCGGAAACGGGAGATCGTGCTCGCGGTCGCGCTCCTTACCGGCCTGTTCATCGCCTTCTATTTGGGACTCGCCGTCGGGGACACGTTCTTGACCCCGTGGTCGCTCGGTGCGCTTTTCCTCGGTTCGGGTGACGCGTTCGCAGAGCTGGTCGTGTTCGAGTTCAGGATGCCACGCGTCCTCATGGCCATCACGGCCGGTGCATGTCTCGCGGTCAGCGGGCACTTATTACAACTCACGATTAAGAACGAACTCGCCTCGCCGGAGATTTTTGGAATCGTCGGCGGGGCCGGGGTGGCGACGGCGACGTTCTTCACCGTCTTCACCGATGAGCGGACGAATCAACTGTCCGTTCCGCTCGCCTACATCCCGTTCGCCTCGTTCGCCGGGGCGCTCACGGTCGGTGCGTTCTTATTTTATCTATTGAAACGGGGTGTCCCACCGGTCCGGCTCGCGTTGATTGGGATCGGAATCAGCATCTTCTCGCAAGGCATCGTTCAGTTCATGATGCTCGCCTCGAACGTGTATCGGAAGAATGACATACAACAATGGCTCACCGGTACCGTCTACGCGGCGACTTGGAATCAATTGAAGATCATGGTGCCGCTCGCGATTCTATTCTTGCTCGCCGCCTTCTTGATTGAACGGCACGTCCGTCCCCTCCACATTAGCGAGGCGGTCGCGACGAGCATCGGTGTGCCGGTCCGAGGCACACAGCGGGGCACGCTCTTGTTGTCGTGCCTTCTCGCCGGGATTGGGGTCGCCTTCGTCGGAGCGATCGGCTTCGTCGGATTGATGGCCCCGCACATCGCGCGCCAAGGCTTGAAGCTGCCGTACATTTGGGCGACGCTCCTCGTCGGGGCGACGATTGTCGTCTTGGCGGACGTGCTCGCTCGGACAATCTTTTACCCGTATGAGCTTCGAACTGGCGTCATGACGGCCGTCATCGGCGCGCCGTACTTCTTCTATTTACTTCGCCGGATGATGAAAGGAAGCATGAGATGAATACATTTGATTTACAACAAGTCGCCATCGGCTATGAGCAGAAGGTCGTGCTCGACGGGTTGACGTTCTCGATCCCTCACGGCAAAATCACCGTGCTGTTAGGGGCGAACGGATGCGGCAAGTCGACGTTGTTATCGACGCTCGCTCGTCAACGGGACGTGCTCGGTGGGACGATTGCGTTCCGCGACAAGCCGCTCGATGCGTATCGGGCGAAGGAAGCGGCCCGGCTCATGGCGTTCATGCCGCAAGTGAACGTCGCGCCGGACGGATTGACCGTCGAACAACTCGTCCGGTTCGGCCGTTATCCGTATCAGACGTTCTTCAAGCGCTACTCGAAAGATGATGAACGGGCCGTCGAACGGGCGCTCGCCTTCACGGACACTGTCTCGCTCCGGGACACGCTCGTTTCGAACTTATCGGGCGGGCAGAAGCAACGCGTCTGGATTGCGCTCGCATTGGCCCAGGAGTCGGAAACGATTCTACTCGATGAGCCGACGACGTATCTCGATATGTCGCACCAAATCGAGATTCTCGACTTGATGTACCGCTTGAACCGGTTAGAGGGTAAGACGATCATCATGGTGCTCCACGACTTGCATCTCGCTTGTCGCTACGCCGACCATATCATCGCGCTCGCTGGAGGCAACGTCTATCGGCAAGGTAGTCCGAACGATGTCGTCGACGAGGATTTCATGCAGGACGTGTTCGGCTTGAAAGTCGTCGTGACGGAAGACCCGCTCTACGGCACGCCGCTCTGCATCCCGTATTCGCATTACGAACTAAATGAGAAGCGGCCACCCACGACCTAGTCCTCGGACTAGGTTTTTTTTCGTCTGAAGCCGGGGAAGTGGTAAGAGAAAGCTGATGTGTCACCTGTGTTCCATAAAGGAGGAGCCGACATGGCCAAGAAGGAAAAACAACCGTACCATATCGTCACGTTCACGTTTCCAGAGGAGTCCATCTCGTATCAAGCGTTCAGCAAGTTGAAAAAGTATCACGCGGAAGGACTCGTCGGGTTCGAACAACTCGTCGTCATCAAGCGTGAGGACAACGGGGCATTTTCATTTGAAGATGCGGTGCAACTTACGCCGACGAACAAGTCGACGAAAGGCGCGTTGATCGGAATGGCGGTCGGGATTCTCGGAGGACCGTTCGGGATCTTGTTCGGGACGCTCACGGGTGGTTTGATTGGCGGAACGAAAGATTTGAAACACGTCCAAAGCATTCAAGAGACGTTCAAACGGACGGTCGGGAATATCGAGCCTGGACAGACCGGGGTGATGGCGATCGGGGAAGAGTTCGACCACTCGGTGCTCGACGGGCTCGCAACGGAACTCGGCGGGACGGTGACGCGGACGGACGAAGAACTGTGAAGGGGAGTCGTTATACATGAAGATTGGTATTTTAGGGGCAGGGAAAGTCGGCCGGACACTCGGACGGAAGTTCGAGGACGTCGGTTATGAGGTGTTGTACGGGACGCGCTCGGAGCGAGAAGGGACGATGTCGCTGCAGGAAGTGGCGTCGAACGCGCAAATCCTGTTGTTGACGACGCCGTTCGCGGCGGCCGTCGATTTGATTCAATCACTTCGGGACTTGGACGACAAGATTGTCATCGACGTGACGAATCCGATCGCAAAAGAGTTCGATTCCGTCGAGCGACCGGAAGGGAAGTCGGGAGCCGAGCATCTGCAGGAACTTGCGCCGCACGTTCGCATCGTCAAGGCGTTCAACCAGACCGGCGTCGAGAACTTGGAGAACCCGAACATGTCGATGATGTTCATCGCCGGAGACGAGCAAGAGTCGGTCCGAGCCGTCCAAGACCTTGCCTCGAAAATCGGCTTTGACGCCCATACGCTCCGTCACTTGAAGTTGGCGCGTGAGCTTGAGTCGCTCGCGTGGCTGTGGATCCATTACGCGACGAAAGAACGGAAGCACCGCAACTTCGCGTTCTATTTGAAAGAGAATAGCTTCTAATCGAAAAGACGGTCACGCGTTGGCGTGACCGTCTTGGACGTTAAAAGGCAGCTTGACGTTCAGAGCGAGTCTTCAACGACTCGATCGTCTCGCGTTCGATGGCTTCGACTTCGCGTTGTTGCCAGCCTGGCATGAGGAACGCGTCGACGAGGGCCCAAATACCTGTGACGAACAGTCCGAGAAAACCAATCAACACAACCGTAAGGACGATTGAACCGACCGTGAGGGCAAGCATCGCGAGGGCGCTACCGGTTTTCTTGAAATAGAAGCGGTGAGCACCAAAGCCGCCGAGGAAGAACCAAAGTAAGTACGCGACGACGAGATTGCGTTTCTTTTTCTCGACTTCGCTGTTGACGAGGAGCATTTCCTCTGTCGTTGAACTACCTCCACCTATGCTTCGTTTGGAGGTGGAGGATTCCTGGGTCATCCAGTCTAACGACCGGAACCTGATCAGGCTAGCCCCGTCATCCCGACGGTTGAAGAGGCCAGGATGCGTTCAGCCTCTCGTTTCAAGTTCAGTCCTGCGTTCACATCGCGGTCGTGGTGGGTCCCGCAACCCGGGCATGTCCACTCGCGCAGACCGAGATGCTTCACGTCTTTGTGTCGATGGCCGCAACTCGAACAGAGCTGGCTCGAGGCGAAGGTCATCCCGACCTTCACGACGGTCTTGCCGTACCAGTCCGCCTTGTATGCGAGCATGCGGAAGAATTCCGACCAGCTGACGTCGGAGATGGACTTGCTGAGCTTGCGGTCCTGCTGGATATCCTTCACCTGCAACGTCTCGATGCCGATGATGTCGTGGTTTTTGACGATCTCGGTCGACACCTTGTGAAGGAAGTCGGTACGCTTGTTGGCGATCTTCTCATGGATGCGGGCGACCTTGCGCTTCTGTTTCTGGTAGTTCTTGGCCTCGGACAGCTTGACGTTCCGGTTCAGTGCGATGAGCCGACGACGGGACAGCTTGCGCTGCTCGCGCGCCAGTCTCTTCTCGAGCGAACGGAAGTAGCGGTCGTTTTGGTACACCGTGCCGTCGGACAGGACGGCGAAGTGCTTGAGCCCGACGTCGACGCCGACCGAGGAACCGGTCTTCGGCAGCTCGTCGATCTCCTGCTCGACGCTGAGGGAGACGAAGTGTTTGCCCGTCGCGTTCCGTCGGATCGTCGCGCTAATGATCCGGCCCTCGACCTTCCTGGAGTTGGCGAACCGGACCCACTTCAGCTTCGGGAGTTTAAGGTGGTTGCCGACGATCGACACCTCAGGAAGTTGAGACTTGCCTTGGATGTTCGTCTTATAGGATTGGACCGGGTTTCGTTTCGACTTGAACCGGGGCCGTTCGTTCTGCTTCTTGAAGAAGCGGTCATATGCATCCGCCAGGTGTTTGATGCTATTTTGCACAGAAGTGCTATCGACTTCCTTCAACCAGTCAAGCTCTTGCTTGAGTACAGGTATTTCTTTTGAACAGGAGCCGTAGGACAGTCCTTTTCCTGTCGCCTTGTAGGTTTGTTCCCACTTCGCCAAGAAGTGGTTGAAGACGAAGCGTGAACAACCGATCGTCTTGGCGATCAGGATCTCCTGCTCCGTTGTCGGATAGATCCGGAATCTATACGCTTTATGCTTCAACATGGTGTTCACCCCTCTAGGTATTTATACCCAAAAAAGAGGCTGGCGATTCATCTCCCACTTTCACTACGGCTTCGCCCGCCACGTTTAGAAGTGGGAGTATTCTCGTCTAATTTCGATAAATCGGTACGTGAATAATTCATGATGTGATGTGCCTTCTTTCCAAAAATTGATATAATGAATGCAATGTTTTTTGTATCGGGAAACGGATGAATTCCCATGACTTTCTATTATTTTTTTTGGAAGCGAGGAACAACCGAATGGGTTTTGCGATTGTGACGTTCATCGTCGCGTTTATTCACGTGATCGCCGGAGCGGTCGTCTTACATAAGTATCCGCAATATAAATCGATCGCCATCAGTGTGATCGTGCTCGGTTTCGTATATGGACTGTTGACGGTGGGGTTCATCGTCCTATGAATAAGTTCTTGAAACCTCGAGTGAACTATACAAATGAAGGTGCATTAAAACTCGGGATGTTCATCATGGTCGGGTTTGTGATTGGTGATATTTGGTTTGGCGAGTTGCCGGATACGACCGTTATGATGGTCGCACTGTTCTTTTATGCGTGGCGTCGAGACATCGCGTTTGCTCACGATGAAAAAATCGGTCAAGCTATTGGACGTGAGGCGAATGACCTCGCTTTACGTATCATCATCGCCACTTTGGTCATTGCTTTCTTCGTGTCGTTCTTCGTCGATACAATGAGCTATCCGCTTGAATCATTTGTATATTTTACCTTGGCGTTCGTGTTCGGATTGAAAGGAATCGGACTTTGGTTCTTCATGCCGGAAACAACGGTCGAGACCGAACTGAATTAACATGAAGAACGATGTGGCACACGCCTCATCGTTTTTTCTTATGGTTGATGTCAGACGATAACGTGAATAGACCAAAGAGTGCTGTTATTGTCTGCATTGGAACGGAAGGAGTTTTGTTATGTGTACAGCAATTACGTATGCTCCGCACGCCCACTACTTCGGCAGAAACTTAGACTTGAACGTGTCCTATCACGAGCAAGTGACGATCACGCCCCGATACTATCCGTTCAACTTCAGACGGGTGGGCGAGAATGCGAACCATTACGCGATGATCGGGATGGCGACCGTCGTCCAGGACTATCCGCTTTATTATGAGGCGACGAACGAGAAGGGACTGAGCATGGCGGGGCTGAACTTTCCGGGGAATGCCGTGTTCAAGCCAGAAGTCGACGGGAAAGACAACGTGTCCCCGTTTGAGTTCATTCCGTGGATTCTTGGGCAATGCGCAACTGTCGAAGAGGCGAGAGGACGGCTCGCGACTATTCATTTGGTCAACTTGAACTTCAGTGACGCGCTACCGCTTCATCCGTTACACTGGATCATCGCTGACACAGATACCTCGATTATCGTCGAGCCGATGGCGGACGGATTGCGCGTATACGACAATCCAGTCGGGGTTTTGACGAACAATCCGTCGTTCGAGTATCAACTGTTCAATCTGAACGATTATCGCCACGTCTCGACGAAACTGCCGGCCAATACGTTCGCGCCGACGTTGAACCTCGATGCCTATTGTCTCGGGTTAGGCGGACAGGGCTTACCGGGCGACTTATCATCGACGTCACGCTTCGTTCGGGCGACGTTCGCGACATTCAATTCGGTCTGTGAACCGACCGAGGCGTCCGCGGTCGGACAATTTTTCAAACTATTGGATACGGTGCTGCAAACGCGTGGCTTGAACGAGGCCGAAGACGGGACGTACGAGTACACCATCTATTCATCATGTTGCAACGTCGACGATGGCATCTATTACTACCGGACGTATGACAACAACCAAATCACAGCCGTATCGCTGTTCCATGAGGCGCTCGACAGCGAGCGATTGATCACGTATCGCTTACAACATCAACAACAAATTCATTATGAGAATTGAAAACAGCCCTCTTCGCGTGAAGGGGGCTGTGTGTTAGAGTGTGTCGTTATAGAGCGGGGCCTCATCGTCCGTACTGATGATTTTCAAATGACGCTCGTCTTTTACATAGACGCTCTTATAGGCCACGCGTTCATCGTCATAAAACAAGATGACGCGGTTGCCGTCATTGTCCGTCTCGATTTTTGATTCATACTGCGCGATATCAATCGTCTCCTCAAGCACGCCATACTCTTCGTATGTAGACAGGTCGTCTTCGTTTGAGCAGGCGACGAGAAACAGGGAAGCGACCATCGCGAGAAGTGCTTTCTTCATCGTATCTCTCCTTATTTGATAGTTAACCTATCAAATATAACGCAGATTGATTTCTTTTTCAAAAGCGAATGAAACTTTGATTAGTTTTCTTCGTATAAATTGAACAGAGGAGGGGAAAAGATGAGCGGGCGTAACATGGCGGTAGCGGTGAGTATCGGTTTAGTGGCGGCAGCCGTTCTTTTCGGTGTGTCCTCGCATTTGTTGTTTCTCATCGCGAGTGTGTTATTTTATCGGTGGCACCGACGAAAGGCCGGACAGTATCCGACCTTTACGCGAGAGCGCCTGTGTTGGCGTTCGAGTGAGAAGACGTGGCTCTTCGCGATCATCGTGTTCATTGTCATCTTCTTAATCGGGTTTGGTGCGCCGCATTTGACGCAATCGACACAACAGTTCGCACTGACCGCGTTGACGTATTTGTTTGCGACGAAAGGACTGTTCTTGATGAATGAGATACATACGTATGAGCAAGCAATGGAACAGGATGAGAGATAAGGCATCTGGTTGTGACAAAGACGAGATGACAGAACTGGTACGACAATAAGCTGGCGCGGACATTCGACGCGTATTTGCTCCATCGGCAAATCGAACGCGAGGTGAATGAAGGCCTTTATCGTAAGGAGGGACTCGATGAGGAAAAAACTATTAATTGCGTTTCTGTTGTTTAACCCAATTGTGTTTGTATTGGGTTGGTGGCATGGTGAGTTCGTCATGATCACGTGGGCGGCGTTCGGTGTTGTCGTGCACACCTATTATCATGACCGTCTCGAACGGTTTGACGCCGAGACAGTCATAGCGCTGAAACAGAAGGTCGATTCAAAGTTGGTATCGTCGCTCTCATTCGTGACGATTTTTGTATTTTTTATCGTCGTCTGGTTCTTTGATGAGACGACCGTTCCGTTGCTTGATACGCTATACGTCATCGTCGGACTGGTGATGGTACGACGGGGGCTCTTGATTCGACGTACCATACTCGATGAAACGATTGATACGACAAATATTGTGTACATGAAGAAAAGCCCGAGCTCTTAAGCCCGGGCTTTCGTTATGCCGATTTATCGGTCTTTTCTTTTTTCGCTTTTCGGGCGAGCGTTAAAATCTGATACACCTTGAAGAAGTCATACGCGGCTACGGCGATGATGAAGTACGTCCAGAAGCTGAAGCCGTACTCTTGTACCGAGTAGTAGGCGAGGACGGTGAACAGAATCCCGAATGAGAGACTGAACAAAAACATAACTTTTAAGTGTCGCGGCATCAATGCCACCTCATTTCTACATTAAGAATAGTACGACCATGACGAGCGCGTTGTTAAACGCGTGAATCGCGATCGGAACGATCAAGCGACGCGTCTTGGCATACGCGACCGTGAAGGCGAAGCTCATCGCCACGTAAACAAGAATCTTGTTGTCACCATGGATGAACGCGAACAAGAGCGAGCTGACCGCGAAGGCAATCCAGAACCCGAAGCGGGCGCTCAAGTTGCCAAACAAGATGTGGCGGAACAAAATTTCTTCCATAATCGGTCCAAGTAAGACGACTGAGAGCGTCATAACCGGAACGAGTCGGACGATATCCGCGATTTGCTCGGTGTTCTGGGAACCCATGACGTCACCCGAGATCCACGTCTCGATCAAGTTGGCGACGATGACGAGCCCGTACTGCATGAGAATCCCGAGGCCGATCCATTTGACCGTATCGTTCAAGTTCGACTGGATGCCCTGTTGTTTATACAACTTTAAGTCAGGCCAGAGCAAGAAGACCGAGATGACGATCGTCAAGCTGAACCCGATGGCGAACCAGAGACCGGTCGCCGTCGGCGTGATCCATTCTGGTCGCACTCCGCTAATCAATACTGGAAAGAATTGAACAAACGCGTATAGCAGAATCGGGATGATATGCCGAATCCGAATGTTAGGCGCCATCGAAAAACGGGTATTTATCGATTGGTTTGAGTTTAGTGTAGCCAATTCAACACGTCCTTATTTCTAAGAGTCAACGTTCCTTTTGACCATTGTATCAAATAAGGTCTCTTGACCGCGAGTGGGAGCATTTTTTCGATGTTCCCGCTTGCATTTTCAGGCGTCTCATACTACACTAATCAATGTTAGCACTCCTTTTTGATGAGTGCTAAAACTTACGATTCAACGATACATCATTCATATTCGGAGGAGGTTTTTTCTATGTTAAAACCACTAGGCGATCGCGTCATCATCGAAGTCGTGGAGAAAGAAGAAAAGACGATCGGAGGCATCGTGCTTCCTGATACGGCGAAAGAAAAGCCGCAACAAGGACGCGTCCTCGCAGTCGGTACAGGCCGCGTCACGGACCAAGGTGAGCGGATCGCGCTCGACGTCAAAGAAAATGATTTGGTCATCTACTCGAAATACGCGGGTACCGAAGTGAAGCATGAAGGCAAAGAATACTTAATCGTTCGAGAGAGCGACATTCTCGCAATCGTAGGCTAAGACTCACCATTCTTCAAAAACTTTTTTAGGGGGAAATGAACAATGGCAAAAGAAATCAAATTCTCAGAAGACGCACGTCACGCGATGCTTCGCGGTGTCGACGCACTCGCTGACGCGGTAAAAGTCACAATCGGACCGAAAGGACGCAACGTCGTCCTCGAGAAGAAGTTCGGCTCACCGCTCATCACGAATGACGGCGTGACAATCGCGAAAGAAATCGAACTCGAAGACCACTTCGAAAACATGGGCGCGAAGCTCGTTGCCGAAGTCGCATCGAAGACGAACGAAGTCGCAGGGGACGGTACAACGACAGCGACAGTCCTCGCTCAAGCGATGATCCGTGAAGGTCTCAAAAACGTGACAGCGGGCGCGAACCCGATGATCCTCCGTAAAGGAATCGACAAAGCGGTTCGTCGTGCACTCGAAGAGCTCAAGCTCATCTCGAAACCGATCGAGTCGAAAGAAGCGATCGCTCAAGTTGCGGCCATCTCGGCAGCGGACGAAGAAGTCGGCGAGTTGATCGCGGAAGCGATGGAACGCGTCGGCAACGACGGCGTCATCACGATCGAAGAGTCACGCGGCTTCACGACTGAACTCGACGTCGTCGAAGGGATGCAGTTCGACCGCGGATATCTTTCACCATACATGATCTCAGACTCAGACAAGATGGAAGCGGTGCTCGACAACCCGTTCATCTTGATCACCGATAAGAAGATCTCGAACATCCAAGAAATCATCCCAGTGCTCGAGCAAGTCGTGCAACAAGGGAAACCAATCTTGATCGTCGCAGAAGACATCGAAGGCGATGCGCTCGCGACACTCGTCTTGAACAAGCTCCGTGGTACGTTCAACGCGGTCGCGGTCAAGGCACCAGGCTTCGGCGATCGTCGTAAAGCGATGCTCGAAGACCTCGCGACGCTCACAGGCGGCCAAGTCATCACAGAAGACCTCGGCCTCGAGCTCAAGTCGGCCTCGCTCCAACAGCTCGGACGCGCATCGAAAGTCGTCGTCACGAAAGACACGACAACGATCGTCGAAGGTGCTGGAGACGAAGCAACGATCAAAGCACGCGTTCAAACGATTCGCAACCAAATCGAAGAGACATCGTCTGATTTCGACCGGGAGAAACTCCAAGAGCGTCTCGCGAAACTCGCTGGCGGTGTAGCCGTCGTCAAAGTCGGCGCAGCGACGGAGACTGAATTGAAAGAACGTAAGCTCCGCATCGAAGACGCGCTCAACGCGACACGCGCAGCGGTCGAAGAAGGCATCGTCGCAGGTGGTGGTACAGCCTTCATCAACGTCATCCCAGCCGTTCGTGCGTTGCTTGCAGAAGTGACAGCGGATGAAGCGACAGGTGTCAAACTCGTCCTCCGTGCCCTCGAAGCACCGGTCCGTCAAATCGCGGAAAACGCAGGCGAAGAAGGTTCGGTCATCGTCGAGAAGCTCAAGAACGAGTCGGTCGGCATCGGCTACAACGCCGCAACTGGTGAGTACGTCGATATGATCGCTCACGGTATCGTCGATCCGGCGAAAGTGACGCGCTCAGCGCTTCAAAACGCAGCATCCGTCTCAGCCATGTTCCTCACAACGGAAGCGGTCATCGCAGACAAGCCAGAACCAGCAGGCGCTGGCGGCGGCATGCCTGACATGGGCGGCATGGGTGGAATGGGCGGCATGATGTGACATTCCTGAATGAGACCTACTAAAAGCTAATGTATTAGTAGGCTAAAACGGGATTCTCAAATGCTTATCCGAACGCAGTCCATTTCTGTTTTGTTCAAGCTCTGAGATAAGGGTGTGCCATCACCCCTCCTGAGACAGACCTTATAGGTTCTCAGGCTGATTGACTGTTACCATCAATCACAGGTGCGTGACATACGTTCATCGCACCAACTATATCCCTGTGCTTTTTGAATCCACAGGAACAAGAATACGTTCGATCCTTTGCTTTGTTTTTCTGGCCGCAATTGGGGCAAGATTGACTAGTAAAAGCAGGGTCGACGTATTTTACTTGGATTCCCTCCAAAGATGCTTTATAAGTGATGAATTTCGAAAGGCGATAGAAGGACCAAGTGTGCAAATTTCTGTTGTTTTTACGGCTTGTTCTTGCCGTCTTACGAATATTAGTTAATTTTTCAAGATGGATGATAGAGATATCATTTTGTTTTGCAAATTCAACTATTGCTCGGCTTGTTTTGTGATCTTTATCTATCATCCATCTTTGTTCTTTATCACTAAGTCTTTTTATTGCTTGGAGTTTCTTTTGAACTCCGAGCTTTTTTCGTGTTACATGAAATTTTCTCTTCATATATTTATTTTCTCTTCCATTACCAAAGAATTTTACTTTGTTTTGGTTCGTTGATACTACTGCTGGAACTTTAAGACCTAGATCGACTCCCATCACATTTTTATTTATATCTTGGACTGATGATAGCGATATAGTGTGAACGCTAGAATAAAATTGACAGTTTTTGCTCGATACGATTTTACACTATTGCCGAAAAATCAGAACAGAACTCCGATAGATTAGTTGAGGCTATTTTATCTGGAGGGAATCGATTTGGAGGAAAAGTTAGTGCTACACATCAAGATTCATCAAATGTATCAGCAAAGCATGAAAGTGGCTCAAATCGCCACAGCACTGAAGGTATCGAGACCGACGGTATATAAGTACCTGAAGATGACATATGAAGATGCCCTACATGAATTTGACGGGAAAGCCTGTTCACGAAAGAAGAAGCTCGATGCTTATCGAGACTGGATCATTGCATGGTTGGAGGAGTATCCGCATTTGAGCAGCGCACAAGTCCATGACTGGTTACTTGAAAGATATCCCGACCTCTCGGTCGGATCGAGCACGGTCAGGACATACGTGAAGGAAATCCGAGAAATCTATCAGATTGAAAAGAAAAGGGTCGTCCGCCATTACGAGGCCATCCCAGAACAACCGATGGGCAAGCAAATACAGGTGGACTGGGGTGAGACCAGACAACGGACTAAAGATGGAAAAATGATAAAGCTTTATTTCATCGCGTTCGTACTTGCGCACTCTCGGATGAAATATGTCGAATGGAGAGAACGACCGTTCACCACCAAGGACACCATTCACTGCCACGAAAATGCGTTTCAATTCTATGGTGGGCGCCCTTCTGAAATCGTTTACGACCAGGATCACCTCATCGCAATCAACGAGAACGCAGGTGACGTCCTATTGACCAATGAGTTTCAAGCCTACGTGAACGAACGAAAGTTTAGAATCCACTTATGTCGTCGGGCCGACCCGGAGTCAAAAGGTATGATCGAGAATGTCGTGAAGTACATCAAACGGAACTTCGCGGACAGCCGAGTGTACCGGCATATCGAGGATTGGAACGACCGTTCCATGAGATGGTTGGAGAGGACAGGGAATCATAACGTCCATCAGACAACGAAAAAAAGACCAGCTGAAGTGTTCTCCGTCGAAAAACAACACTTACAACCGGTCTTATCGCTACTCTCTTTCGAAAGTATCCGTACCGAAAGTATAGCAAGGAACGTCAGCAAGGACAACACAATCCGTTATCGCTCAAACCGTTACACCGTCCCAATCGGGACCTACTCATCGGTCAAGAAGAAGATGGTGTTCCTCGAGGTGACCGAACAGGAACGGTTATTGATTCGCGAATCTCCCGAGGGAGAAGTGATCGCAGACCACCGGGTCAGCAAAGAGAGCGGAAAACTGATTCAACGCCGTGACCATCTTCGGGATCGTTCCAAAGGAATCGAAGAACTGAAGCAACAGGTCCTCACCTATTTCGAGGACAGAGAGGCGGCGTCCGATTATCTGGGTGAGCTCTCAAAGCGTTACCCGAGATACCGACGTGACCAGTTCAACATCATCAGGGACGTCGCGACCATGTATCCCAGTCACTTAACGATGGCACTGGAAAAGTGTTCGCAAGAGAGTCTGTTCAGCGCCAACGATTTCCGAGACGTGGTCCACTATCTCGCGATCCTCGCGGACGATGGGTGTGATACAAAACCCGATACCGAACGTCCGAAGAAATCCGGGATACAGGTCGCAACGAGACCGATCCAAGCCTACACCGACATCCTGAAAGGGGTGACGGCAAAATGAGTCGAAGCGTTTCCGAGTTACAACAGGACTTTCGGCAGCTTCGTCTCGCCGAGACGGCTGACGCCCTCCCACAGATTTTGAGAGAGGCCGAAATGGCCTCCTGGACGTATATCGAATTTCTAAGTGCCATCACGAACCATGAACGCGCCAAACGAGACGCTAAAAGTTTGGAGAGACGAATGAAGTGGGCCCGATTCCCGTTCATTAAATCCCTCTCGGAGTTCAATTTAGAGGAACAGACCGCACTAACCGCCCGACAGCTGAAGCAGTTGAAACAGCTCAACTGGCTCGAACAACAGTACAACCTGATCCTCTTGGGCCCTCCGGGCGTCGGAAAGACGTTTTTGGCTGTGGGGCTGGGAATCGAGGCGGTCAACCACGGGTTCAAGGTATACTTCGTCACGATGGGCGAACTCGTCCAACTATTAAAAAGTGAAGAGTTCTCAAGCAAGTCGAAGATCCAGTTAAAAAGGTTGCGAGATTCGGACCTGGTCATCATCGATGACCTGATGTATATGGCCATGGACCAACGAGAAGCCAATCTCTTCTTCCATCTCGTCAACCACCTTTATGAGCGCAGCTCGATCATCCTGACCTCGAACAAAAGCCCCGATCAATGGGGCGAATTGATCGGGGACCAGGGCATCACGACTGCGATACTGGACCGCTTACTCCATCGCGTCGAAATCATACATAGTGATGACGACAGTCATCGGATGAGGAACCGGAAATCATTGTTTTCGGCAGAACTGTAAAAGGCAAACGAGCAAAAAGTGTCAAAATCAACTTGACGTCTACATATAGTTATAGAAATTTGAGCAATCCATTTATTATTCTTTCTTAGAATACGCAAAGTGCCTAATTTATGTGTAGATAATTTAATAAAATCTTTCTCAGTTATATGTGCAAACAGTTTGGTTCTACTCACTTTATTGTTAATCATTATTGGTAAAGAGACATAATCTAAACCTATATGTAATCAACGCTGTTAAAATCCCTTATATCAACGTATTAAAAATCCCTCAAATTAACGGATAATGATTCTGACAACCTGAAAATGGAGTGTGAGACATGATCCGAAGTGAGGGATTTTTTATGATTCGTGAGTTAAGAAGCAAAGGATGGACAATCAGAGCCATCTCTGACGAGACGGGATATGATCCTAAGACAATCCGAAAGTATTTGAAGATGGAAAATGCACCTACGAAAGTGAAGCGGAAAAAGAGGAAAGGAAAACTCGAACTCTACAAAGACTACATAAACGAACGTATCAAAGAAGGTACAACCAATTGCGAGGTTCTGTTCGATGAGATTCAAAAGCTAGGCTATGAAGGGAAAATGACGATTCTGAGAGAGTACGTGAGACCTTACAGACTTCAGCCTAAAAAGCAGGCTACCGTCAGGTTTGAAACGCCGCCTGGACGACAGGGACAGATGGATTGGAGTGATGTCGGGACGTATGAAGTAGACGGTGAAATGCGTATGGTGTATGCCTTCTCCATCATCCTCGGGTATTCAAGGATGCGATACATCGAGTTCACGACCGACATGACGCTGGAGACTCTGATGAAGTGCCATATGAATGCGTTCGCCTTCTTCAATGGCGTACCGCAACAGATTCTCTATGACAACATGAAAACTGCGGTCATCAGCCACAACCCAAACGGTATCAAGTTCAATCAGAAGTTCGAAGATTTCTTGGCCTATTATGGGATTACGCCGAAGGCGTGCAAGCCCAGACGGGCACAGACGAAAGGGAAGATCGAGCGCTCATTCGGCTATATGAAACAGAACTTTTTCAAACGACGTATCGGAAAGACATTGGAACAATTAAATCGTGACGTCCTCGAGTGGCTACAAAACACGGCCAATAAAAAGAAAAACGATACGACGAAAGAGTCACCTGAGAAACGCTTCGAGATCGAACAAGGTTTTCTAGCACCAGGACATTTGAAGCCGCATTATCCGGTCCATCGCTGGGAAACACGTCAAGTAAGCAAAGACTGTTTTGTGTCCTACCAAGGACGACAGTATTCAGTTCCGTTCCGGTTCGTCGGACAGCATGTACGAATTAGAATCACCCTCGACCATCATCTCGAGGTCTACGCTGATGGCGAACAAATCGCCCAACATCCGATTGCCTCCGGGAACTTGAAGTATCAATTAAATTTAGAGCATTACAAAGGGCTAGAAACGACTCAAAAAGGTTTGCCGACCCGTCGTCTCCAGCCCGATATTCCTGAAGTGGAACGTCGTTCCCTTCAAGTGTACGAACAGTTCGAAAGGAGCGATCACGAATGAACACGGACCTTCTCACTGAACGCTTAGAAAAAGTTGGATGGCAATTGTCGGCCAACCAGCTTGAAGGAATCCTTGAAGATGCCTCCAAGAATAATGTAGCATATTCGGACTTTCTAAACAGTATTCTGATGACGGAAATCGAACACCGTGAATCAACAGAGCTATCGAAACGAATAAAACGTGCCAGACTCCCCTATTTTAAGACGCTAGAAGACTTCGACTTTGCGTTTCAGCCGAGCATCAATGAAAAGCGCGTCAGGGAGGTGATGACCTGTCGGTTCATCGATAACGGCTTCAATGTATTATTATTGGGCCCGCCGGGGGTGGGGAAGACACACTTGGCAATTTCAATCGCTGCGGAAGCTGTCACGAAAGGTTATCGGACTTCGTTCATTACCGCGAACGATTTTGTCGAGGAGTGTCAAAAAGCAGAGAAATCTGGCCTTCTTCCTCGTATCATCAAAAGGTACTGTCGATCCGAGCTACTCATTCTAGATGAAATCGGTTATTTTCCGTTCGACGCCATCAGTGCGAATGCGCTGTTTCAAATCATCTCGAAGAGATATGAGAGAGGCTCGATCATCCTGACTTCAAACAAGTCATATATTGAATGGGGAAAAATATTTGGTGACGAGGTTTTGGCAACCGCAATTTTAGATCGCCTTCTTCATCATGCGACCACTTTTAACATTCGGGGAGATTCATATCGGATGAGGGAAAAGAAACGGGCCGGCATCCAGCCGACCCGTGTCGATAGTTTCCAAGAGTAACGTGTAAAAAAGGGATTTTTAATCCGTTATTAAGAGGGAATTTTAAACCGCTGTTGACACCTATAGAATAGTTTTGGTTGTTCCAAATACAAATCGGTTTTTTCAAAATGGGAATTTTCGCAAAATCCTTTTTCCGAGCTTTTCGAAATACACTTGTTGCATCTTTGATTGTTTGATTTTTAACTGCGCTAGGTAAGTTAGCACTTACTGATTTACTTGTATATTGAATAATCTTTTTTTCTCGAACCATTTCTGTTACCAAATAGTTTACCGTAGTTATATAATCCCTGTTCATAGCAAACAAAATTGATTCTTGAAAAGCAGTTAGTTTTAATTTAATTCTTACAGTCAATATTTGAGACATTATATCAACCTTCTTATTTTTTTTATATGGTATGAATATATAATACGAAAAAGAACGTATGTTCTGTTTATAATGTTATTCCCGATTCTTAAGTAAATTTGTTAGTAGAAAACCCGAAAATTATTTGTGACTTAATTCACAAAATTAAGAATGCAACATATTTTTAAAAATTAAAATAATATATTCAAATATTTGTATTGGATGGACCTAGTAAATTAATCTACGAGATACATAGAATTATGCGGTGGATTCTGTAAAAGACTTAAGACCTGTTGGTCCAAACTGTCATGCGATACTTCATCGAAAAGGATATGGGTTATTTGTTGACTATTTATTAGCTGAAAAAGCGCTTGTTAAAGTAATGAATGCGTTTAAAACATATATTTTTTACGAGCTATGGATTTCTATCCTTGGCTCGTTTTTTTAACCTTGCACAAAATTGTTCATCACTTTCCAAAAACAGGAATGCTCTATTTCCGCTTTCCCTGATCTGTATTATGCTTAATCATGGAGAACATAGAGAGGGGCAACCGTATGCGACCAGGGCTGCAAAAGAAAATCAGAGAAGCGACGTATTTGACGGCGGAGAAGGCATGGAGCTATCGTCCGATTTTACGTTACTTCTACATCCAGCATGAACGGATGCGTGAATTTTTATATCCGGAAGAGATTTATGCGTACTTGAAGCAATACATAGAATTTAAAGAATACACGATGGACGGGTTGCACCAAGATTTGGAGTCGCTCGTCAAATGGGGCAACTTGATTGCCAGTCAAGAACACCGGAAGGCGAAGACGATTGAAGAATATAAAAAGAAAAGTTTTCGCTACCAATGTACACCCTACACGGTCGAGTTCGAACGGATGATGATTCAACTCGAGCAACTCGGCGACAGTTTCGGCGGCTCACTCGAGAAGACACAGTTCGAGCGGCTCTATCACGTCCTTGACGCGATTGCTCAGGCAGACGGAAAGCCCGACGCCGAATGTGCACAGCTTTGGGAAGATGCCATGCTCTATTTCCGTCAAATCACGCAGAACACGTCGGACTATATCGCCTATATCCATAGTGAAAAAGTCGTCGACAAGATGAAGACGGAAGCGTTCCTCGTCTATAAGGACCGCTTCACGACGTATTTGCGCGACTTCATCATCGCGTTACAGCGGACGGCGATGCAGATTCAGGACTTGCTGACGTCGCTCACGACGAAGCGGCTCGAACCGTTCTTTCAACAAGTTGTCCGGCATCAGCATCAGGCGTTCCGATTCGAAGAAGACGACATGGACCCGATGATCGACTTAGTCGAAAAGTGGCGTAACTTGAGAGCGTGGTTTCTCGGGACGACGCACGGCGAGAGCGAGTTTGAACGTCTGCAAGAACGGACGAACGAGGCTATCCGCCGCATCACCCGCATCGTTCAACGCATGAGCGAACGGCATCAACAATTTCGGAGCCGGCGCCGTGATTACGAGCATTTGGCAAAGTGGTTCGATGGGATGGAGACGATCGAAACGGCCCATGAGCTGTCATCGGTCGTGTTCGGCGTGTTCCATACGCGTCACCTTTACGGGGACCATGTTCCGACCGACGACATGTACGTCGACGTGTGGGACGAGGCACCGATCGAGCACGAGACGAAACCGCGGACGACGAAATTTAAAGAATCGACGAAAGCCGGGGCCATCATCGACCGATCTGACAAGATTGCGGAGATGCGCCGACTTCATTTAAAGCAACTTGAAGAAGAGAAAGAAACGATTGAACAATACATCGAAGCGGGCGTCATCTCGATCAAGGCGCTCCCGGTCATCGAACCGCACGTGCGAAAGCTGTTATTGTCGTGGCTTGGTAAAGCGATGGTGCGGGAAGATCGGATTGTCAAAACGGAGTATGGTCGCCGCGTGCGGGTGACGCTCGAAGAAGAGCGTGTCATCCTGCGGGCGACCGACGGATCACTTGAGATGCCGAACGTAGAGTATCACTTTATCGACGAGGAGGTGACGTCATGAGTGAGGAAACAAAAGTAGATGAACGGATGCAAGACGCACTCGGGATCCTCTTCGAACAGTTTTGGGTATTACGAGCGGAGCAACCGCCCATCTACCAAAAAATCCGAGAACGTGAACATCAACTGAAACGTTACGTGACCGAGAAGTTCGGCTTTGATTTGATCGTGCATCAACATTTCATCAAACTTGAGAAGCTCCCGGTCGACCCAAAACCATGGATGGGCATCCAAGCGTTCACCGAACCGATGGACTACGCAATTTTCTGTTGCGCGCTCGCATTTACAGAAAGCAAGTCGGTCGATGAGCAGTTCTTGTTGTCCCATATCACGGAAGACATTCAAGAGATGTACCCTGGCGACTTGCCGCTCGATTGGACGAACTACCGTCATCGCAAATCGCTCGTCCGCGCGCTCAAACAACTTGATGAGCTGAAGTTGATTCGTGCGGTCGACGGGGACGTCGACTTGTTCGCGATGAGCGAGACGGAAGAAGTGTTGTACGAAGTGAGCGTCCATGCCCGCTATTTCATGCGGTCTTACCCAGAGGACTTATTCAATTACGAGACGATTCAAGATATCTTGACGAGCGAGTGGAGCCGTCAAAAAGAAGATGAGCGGCGGAAACGCGTATACCGCAAGCTCATGTTCTCGCCAATCGTGTATCGGGAGTCAAAAGACGATCCAGACTTCGCCTATATCCGTAACTTCAGGAACCGGCTCGGGGATGAGTTCGAGAAGTTCACGCCGTTCCGGTTAGAAGTGTTCAAAAATGCGGCCATGCTCGTCCTTCCTGACCAAAAACAGCGCTACACATTGTTCCCGAATCAAAAAGGAATCACGGGCATCGCTTTGCATGTGGCAAGTCATCTTAGGAAACTTGAACTGCCGGTCAACGAGATGGGCGAGATCCGGGTCACGTTGCTCGAATTTGAGCGGATGGTCGAGGCGGTTCAGCTTGAGTGGGGACCAGGTTGGGCAAAACAATATCGTGAAGACACACCGAAAAAAGTGGCGGCAGAACTCGTTTCGCTCCTCCTTGAATGGGAGTTCGGATATGTGGAGACCGATTCAGGAATCCTTGTCATCCAGTCCGGGTTCGGTCGCACCGTTGGATATTACCCAGAAAAATTTGTAGAGGAGCTGACGAAATGAGGGCGCAAAATCGCTGGAAAATGAACCGAGCAGGCTTGCTTAATTTTTGGTATTACACAGAAGAGACGTTCGATTTCTCGGACGGGAAGCTGTTGCTTCGAGGGAGTAACGGATCAGGTAAATCCGTGACGATGCAGAGCTTCCTGCCCGTGTTACTTGACGGGAAGAAGTCACCGGACCGGCTCGACCCGTTCGGTTCGAGAGCGCGCAAGATGGAAGACTATTTACTCGGCGAGAAAGAAGTCGTCGACCGGGAAGAGCGGACAGGCTATTTGTTCATCGAATACAAGAAGGCCGAGACGAATCAATATGTGACGACCGGGATCGGGCTTCAAGCGAAGCGTGGGAAGCCCCTCAAATTCTGGGGATTCGTCATCACGGACAATCGTCGCATTAACATCGACATCGAGTTGTATAAACTCGACCGCCAAGGGACACAGACGAGTAAAATCCCGTACTCACGGGTCGAGCTCGAACGGGTCATCGGGGATGGGGGAAAAGTCGTTACGACGCAAGGCGAGTATATGCAGCTCGTCAACAAACACGTCTTCGGCTTCGAGTCAATCGATGCCTATGAAGAGTTGATCAAGTTGCTCATCCAGTTGCGGAGCCCGAAACTGTCGAAAGACTTCAGGCCGACCGTCATCTACGAGATTCTCGAGGCAGCGTTGCCACCGTTGTCAGATGATGACTTACGCCACTTGTCCGACACGATTGAACAGATGGATCAAACGAAGCAACAACTCGAGCAGCTCGAGCGTGAGCTCATCGCGTTGCAGAAATTGAGCCGTACGTACGATGCGTACAATGAGCGTCATGTGGCCGACCTCGCCGTCGAGTACCGGATGGCGACCGAACGAGAGACGACGGAAGCGCAAAAGCTTGAGGATTTACGTGAACTCCAAGCATCAAGGGCGCGTGAGGTCGAGACGCTGAAACAACTGATTCAACAACTCGAGCAAGACAAAGCGACGGCAGAGCGTCAAAGGCAACGTTTGGCGTCGCATAAAGTTTGGAACTTAGCAAAAGAGTTGGAAAATGAAAAGGAAGCGCTACTGAGAATCACGGGCAATCATCAACGCCAAGAGGAACGTCGAACGAAGACTGCTCGCAGAATCTTTGATGCGAACCAAGAGAAAGACAAAGAACAGCTAAGCTATCGCACAACACTCCAAACGATTGATGACCTGATAGAGGATATGGAGTACGACGCGGAACAGGCGGCGTTCGACCGTCATGAGTTGAATGTCTCTGACTATCGACGCTTAAATCTTGACTTCGATTTCCTGACATGGAAACAAGAAGTGGTCGAACATACGAACTGTCTCGGCAAAGTGGCAGAAGGGATGCGGGCGCTCGAAGAGACGAAGCAAAAGCTCCAAACGGAAAACAAGCAACTCGCCGATGAGCAACAAGTACGCGACCAGAGAAAACACGAACAGAATGATTGGAAGAAGACGTTCGAGCAAGATCTCGAGCGTCATCTCGCAGACGTATATAGCTGGACCAATGAGCATCCCGAGTTTGACATCGAAGGAGAAACGGTCGGGCACATCGAGCGCACGCTTCGAAACGATTATGACCCGTCGACGTATGAGGATGTGTTGCGTCTCGTTCAACCACATGTGGTCCGTTACCAGAACCGCCTGCGTGAAAAAGTTGCCGCGAAGAAAGCGGCGGAACGCGTGATCGATGCGAATATTCAGGACGTCGAGACGACGCTTTCTGAATGGAGAGCGAAGACCGACCCCGAACCAGCCATCGATCCGATGACGAAAGCAGCCCGTGACCAGATGCGGGCCGACGGAGTCGTGTTCGCGCCGTTATATGCGCTCGTCGAGTTCGTGGACGGGGTAGAGGTAGAGGTTCAGAAACGGATTGAAGCGGCGTTGATTGATAACGGGATGCTAGACGCCCTTATCACCGAGGCAGATGTCACATACGACCGAGTCCTGTTACCGGCGCCGCAGATGATGGCACACACGTTAGCCGATTATTTGAAGCCGAGCCCAGGAGATACTGGGATTGCTTCAGACAGAATCGATGACGTGCTCCGTAGTGTTCTTATTGGCGACAGTAAGACGTCGATCCGAGAAGATGGGACGTATCGACTCGGTCAATTGAAAGGACATGCGGTGCCGGTCGAACACGTCCGTTTCCTCGGACGCGTTGCTCGGAAACGTTATCGGGACGAGAAGATTGAACAGTTGACGCATGAGATTGAACAACTTCAACTCGAGCGCGTGACGTTACGTGGTGAGCAAGCGGAGTTGCGCCAACAGATCGAGTTAGCCGACGCGGCATGGAACGTGTTTCCTTCCGACCGCGATCTGCGGATGAGCCACCAAGAGATTCAAAAGGTCGGGTTTGAGATTGAGAGCCTGGAGCGACGTTGCCGTCAGATTGAAGAGCTGTTGAAACAGACGAGTGAGCGCTTCAACGTGTTGAAGCGTGAGGTATACACGCTAGCTGAGCCGTTTGAACTAGAAAAGACGCAAGCCGCGTTTGAGCAAGCGAAGCGGGCGATGGTGAATTATAAAGATTTATTACTCGAGACGCATCGGGAGCACGACAATGCGGTCGCGTCGAACAAACGGCTCGTAACGATTGAAACGAGTATCGAGGAAGCAGAAGAGGACATCCTCGAACTGATGGGTGCACTGAACGAACTCGAGGACGGGATGGAACGAGTTCGAAAAAATATCGCGAAAATTGAAGAACAGCTGAAACAAGAGGACGCTGACGACATCCATCAACAAAGTCAATCTGTTCAAGAGGAGTTGGCAAGAATTGAGTCTGAATTGAGTAGATCGTGGAAGCTCGTCACGACTCGAGAAACACAACTTGAGGCGGATGCGACCAAGCTAGACGCTAAGAGTCATAGCCATACGCTGTCAAAACAGATGCGGCAAGCATGGGAAATGGCGCTCAAAGCGGAGTGGAAACGAGGTGTCGTCTCACTCGACGTGGACGGAGATGATCCTGAAGTGGTGTCCCAAACGATTGAAGCGGTGTACAGGAAACGACTTACGAGTAGCGCATCAAAAGCCGACGAACTTTTATCGAAAGCGTTCATCGACCAACAAAATGATTTGATGGAATATCGGATGCGAAACTTCACCGAAGAGCTACCGCTTGAAGCGTGGATGCAGGGCGTTGACGACCGGTTCAGACGAGAAGTCGAAATATGGCAACAGAAGACGACACGTCGCATCATCTCGCTCGACTTACGTGGCCAGCAGGCGAGCCCGCAAGCGGTCAAACGAACGGTCGAGGAGGAGTTCGCACGCCAAGAGAGTATCTTGAATGAGAGCGATAAAGAACTGTATGAAGAAATCCTCTTCAAATCGGTCGGGACGAAGCTTCGCTCTCGTATTCGCCGCGCCGAACAATGGACTGAGAAAATGAATGCGTTGATGGAGAGCCGGAACACGTCGTCAGGCCTTACGTTCTCAATCAAATGGCGGCCACGTACGGCAGAGAGTGAGGAAGAACTCGACACGAAAGATTTGGTCCATATTTTGAAACAAGATGCGAAGCTGTTGAAAGACGAGGACTTCGAGCGGATCACGACCCATTTCCGGTCGAAACTGAGTAAAGCGAAGCAGATGATCAAAGAAGACGGGGACGGACAGACGCTCCTGCAAGTGCTTCGTGAAGTGCTCGATTATCGGAAATGGTTCTCGTTCGTATTGTACTTCGAGCGGACGAATGAACCGAAGCGTGAACTAACAAATAACAACTTCTTTAAGTTCAGCGGCGGGGAGAAAGCGATGGCGATGTACATCCCTCTCTTCACAGCGTGTTACTCGCGTTATCAAGAGGCGGCTGATACAGCGCCGTATATCATTTCGCTCGACGAGGCGTTCGCCGGGGTCGATGAGAACAACATCCGTGAGATGTTCGAGATTGTTGAGCAGCTCGGCTTTGACTACATCATGAACTCACAAATTCTGTGGGGCGATTACGATACGATTTCGTCGCTGTCGATTTGTGAGCTGTTGCGTCCGAAAAACGCGGACTACGTCACCGTACTTCATTACGTATGGGACGGGGAGAAGCGACATGCGAGAGAAGAGACATTGTTATGAAGTCGTTAGTTGAAGAAGCCGTACATTATTTCAAAGCGTCGACAGGATTCTCACGTCTGTTTGAACAGTTCCGGAAGAAATATGCCTCGCTCGGAAAAGTTGGCGGGGCGGTACCGGTTCATTCCTATAAAGACGATGAACTCTACGCGATCGCCCGCTTCTTCGGAGACGACGTCACGACAATCCGGTTGAAGAAAACGGTGACACTTCGAGCGTTCGAGAAAAAACTGCAGACGACAAAGTTTGAAGGGGTGACGTTGCTCGAATTGCTCGAGGCTTATTTCGGTGAAGTACTCGTGACGAAACAAGAAGCGCTTGCCCAATTGGAAGGACAGCGAACGGAACGTTTTCGTGAGCTCGCGCTGACGTACCCGAGTCTCACGTTTTGGTTCAACCACATCGAACAAAAGTCAGCCGATACGCATTGGATCAATCGGATGCTTGGCACAGATCAGTTTGGTCTGTATTGTAGACAGCTGACGCAAGCACTAGACGGGTTGCCGCTCGATTACGAGCGGCTGCCGGTATTTGGGCAGCGCATCCTTGGCAATCCACATGCGTTCGACCGGACGAACGATTTAGGGCGACTGTTGATTCACGCACTGCACGTCAAACGTGGGCAAGGTGGCCCACCACCGAGTGACACGGAGCGGGTGAACGACTTGTTGTTGGAATTTAAGTTGCTGCGGGATGACATCACCAATTTTGTGACGTGTGCGAATGTGACGGCGGAACATGAGGGGACAGAACATCCGATGTGGCATGGGGCACGAACGACACACAGTGTCTTGAACGTGCCGATGCGTGAGCTGTTGAACGTGGACCGTGTGAGACCGAGCCAAGGAAACACCGTATGGATTGTCGAGAATTCCGGGGTGTTCTCTAGCTTACTCGATGACGTGCCAGATGCACCGCTCGTCTGTACACACGGTCAGTTCAAACTCGCGGCGTATCGCTTACTAGACGCGCTCGTCGCATCGGGCTGTCGATTGAAGTATGCCGGAGACTTTGATCCGGAAGGACTACAGATGGCAGCACGGTTGAAAGAACGTTACGGGGATAAACTAGATTACTGGTGCATGGATTTAGAGAGTTATGTGGCGTCTGAGCCGAATGTTGAGTTGTCAGCAGAACGATTGGTGAAGCTAGGACGGGTGACGGATATTCAGTTACAAGACGTCGTGGAAGAGATGAAACGGCAAGGGAGAGCGGGATATCAGGAGGCACTGATTCGACAAATGACAAAATATTTAAAGTGAAAGGGAACGTATATTCTTATTTTTGTTAAGTATGTGATATGATTTTCGTAGTTTGTAGAAAGGAGTCAGCACTTTTTGGTTTTACAGATAATGAATAATAGTCTTTTTCAATAATAATTGAATCGAAGGATTGGAGAGATATTCATGAAGAAACCAAAGAAAGAGTTATTTAGTAGATATTATAAAATAAAAGAAAATCCTGAAAAATTTGATTTTTTTGATATCTATCTTAACGCTGATTCGCTATTTTTTGTAGATGCGGCGAAAATAAAGCACGAAGCTAATCGAAAAAGTGAATATCAATATCTATTCATTCGTATGCAAAATACGATTGATAGTTTTTTTAAGAGTATTGAAAATATATATGAAGACTTAAGCAGCCATGAAGAAATATATTTAGCAGAAAACACTGATAAATTTAAGGGGATTTTGGGACAGTCGAAAGAAACACAATCGACACATCTTGGATTCAGCAAAATCGGATCGTCTGGAACAGGCAATTCGTACAAAATTTTAAAGGATGCTTTTGACTACGTATATATGGAAAATCTTTATGAACTGGGTTTAGTGAATAGTATGGAGGACTTGACGCTGTTCACTAAAAACTTTGCCAATGACCGAATGTCAGACCTTATCATTAGTCTTATTATTCCTGAACTTGCAGAGTTCAGTTTGTTGCAAGCTGAAAAGTATAAAATCAGCGATACTTATATTTCTAAAAAACCTATCAAATTAGGACATAAATGGGATAATGAGACGATGGAATGGGTTCTTTATAAAGACAAAGCAATTGAATATATGAATAAACCGGTGTTGTTAGTACCTTTTCGCCTTATCTCAAGAAATTTCTTGTATGACCCTAAAAAATATCTGTCGCATTCACTTTATAGAAGACAGGACGAATATAAAAAAATAAAATCTCGTTATAATGGTGTGAATAAAGATGGTAGTATAAAACCTCCTTCACATAAAACAATCAAAGAAGTCGAAATCAAAGAATCAAACTTATCAACTAAACAATATCTAATTGCACGCACACAAGCTGATAAAGATTTGAAAGCAACTTTTTTAACTAATATAAAACATGCTTTAGAGGCAGGTGCTACTGTTTTGACCATAGAGGAAATTGAAGCCTACCGAAGAGCAGATGAGAAGAAAGATAAATAGGGCATACCTAAGCCATCTATCGTCTTACCCCGATAGATGGCTTTTTTTAGATGAGAAAAGTGCAAACAAACTTAGCAGTGTTTCAGAAGTAAACCAATCTGAAAATGATTAAGGTATGTAAAATAATGGATGTGGTGTTGCTTTAAGAAACTTCGCAAAAACGGTATACTTCTTAGTGTAGAATAATTTTTCATCACGAAACTTAGAATATCAGACAGGGGAAATAATCATGTCAGTATTGAATCAAAAACTGTTCAGCGCAGCGGATAACCTTCGCAGCAAGATGGACGCCTCAGAATACAAGAACTACTTACTAGGACTCATCTTTTATAAATATCTCTCAGACAAGCTGCTCGAGAAAGTAGTTGTAAGTGCAGACGCTTCACTAGAGGACTATGACACGCAGAAGAAACAGACAGAACTCTACATCGAATTATTGGCGGATGACGACATCAAGGACGACTTGATTGAGACACTCGTCGATGTGCTCGGTTACGACATTGAACCAAAATACCTGTTCAACGTTCTCGCGGAACAAGCACAACAAAACATCTTCCAATTGAATGATTTAAATAAGGCGTTCGTTGATTTAGCCTCAAAGTATGTGCAGTTCAATGGATTGTTTGACGATGTTGATTTGACGTCGAAGAAGCTCGGGTCGGATGATCAGCAGCGGAACATCACCATCACGGAAGTATTGAAGAAATTGGCTCACGTCGATTTAGTCGGTTATGGCGGCGATGTCATCGGGGACGCGTATGAATACCTAATCAGTCAATTCGCATCAGAGGCTGGGAAGAAGGCAGGCGAGTTCTATACGCCACACCAAGTTTCGGACATGATGGCACGCATCGTCACCATCGGACAAGAAGACAAGAAACTTTTCAGCGTCTTTGACCCGACGATGGGATCTGGGTCGCTCATGTTGAACGTCCGGAACTATCTCAATTTTCCGGACAGCGTGAAGTACCACGGACAAGAGCTGAACACGACGACGTTTAACTTGGCGAAAATGAACTTGATTCTCCACGGTGTCGACAGTGAAGACATGCGCCTCAGAAATGGAGATACATTGAACAAGGATTGGCCGACGGATGAGCCGTACACATTCGACTCGGTCCTCATGAACCCGCCGTACTCTGCAAAATGGTCAGGGGATGACACGTTCCTCGACGATTCACGTTTTAACCGATATGGAAAATTGGCGCCGAAGACAAAAGCAGACTTTGCATTCCTTCTTCATGGTTTCTATCACTTGAAAGATTCCGGGACGATGGCGATTGTCTTGCCTCACGGGATTCTTTTCCGTGGAGCAGCAGAGGGCATCATTCGTAAGAAGCTGTTGGAAGATGGAAGTATCGACGCGGTCATCGGGTTACCAGGAAACATGTTCTTTGGTACTTCAATTCCGACAACGGTCGTTATTTTGAAGAAGAATCGTGAGACACGTGATGTGCTCTTCATCGATGCGAGTAAAGATTTCGTCAAAGGCAAGAATCAGAACAAACTTTCAAGTGAACACATTGACCGAATCGTTGAAACGTACAAAATGCGAGAGATTGCAGAGAAATATGCTTATGTTGCGAGTTTCGATGAAATCAAGGAGAATGATTTTAATCTCAATATTCCGAGATATGTCGATACATCTGAAGAAGAAGAACAAATTGACCTGTCATCAATCGGGCAAGAACTGAAAGTAGTTCGTGAAAAGAAAGCTGAGCTGGAATCAAATCTATATGAGATGATTTCATCACTTCAATTTGATGAGAAAGACGAAGAATGGATTCAAGGAGCATTAGAGGTGTTTAAGAAATGAGTAATGTTTTTTCACCTAAGCTACGATTTAAAGAATTCAAAAAAGCTTGGAAAATTTATTCTTTAAAAGAAGTTGCTGATTTCTTTAATGAAAAGAGGATACCAATTGAATCTGAAAAACGTGTTTCAGGAGAGTATCCTTACTACGGTGCTACAGGTATTATCGATTATGTAGACAATTATATTCTTGAAGGAGAGTATGTCTTACTAGCTGAGGATGGCGCAAATATAATAACACGTAATAGTCCCATTGCTTATCTAACCGGAGGAAAGTTCTGGGTAAATAACCATGCGCATATTATGCAATCAAAAAATGGTTCCAACACCTTTCTTGCTCAAGTACTCGAGAACCAAAACTATGTAAAATATAATTCTGGAACTGCACAGCCAAAGCTTAACAGTCAAGTTGTAAAGGGAATGCACGTTATATTACCAGAAGTAAAGGAACAAACTAAAATCGGCTCATTTTTTAAAGACTTAGACGATACGATTGCTCTCCATCAGCAAGAATTGGAAGCCCTCAAAAAAACCAAACAAGGTTTCTTGCAAAAGATGTTTCCTAAAGATGGAGACACTATTCCAAAAGTTCGCCTTAAAGGTTTTACTGACGAATGGACGCTATATGAATTGAAAGATGTTGCGACATTTATTAACGGAAGAGCTTATAAACAAAACGAATTGTTGGATTCAGGGAAGTATAAAGTATTGAGAGTAGGAAACTTTTATACAAATACTTCATGGTACTATTCAGATTTAGAATTGGGCGAAAAGTATTATGCGAACTATGATGATTTATTGTATACGTGGTCAGCATCTTTTGGACCTCATATTTGGAAAGGGGATAAAGTAATATATCATTATCATATTTGGAGAGTGGATTTAAAAAATGGATTTGACAAACACTTTATAGTTCAATTATTTGAATATGACAAAGCTAAAATAATGAGTGATAAAAACGGCTCTACAATGGTTCATATCACAAAAAAAGGTATGGAAGAGAAAATTGTCCGCATCCCATCGTATGATGAACAAATCAAAATCGGTGAGTTGTTTAGGAAGCTGGATGAGGTCATCGAGCTGAAGGAGAAAGAAATCGACGCTTTGAAAGAGACGAAAAAAGGCTTCCTTCAAAAGATGTTCGTATAATCTAATGAGACGAAAAGGGGAATCGTGGTGAAGACGACACATAGTGATGAGCTCGCGGTCGAACATCGACTGATCGAGGTGCTCGGGGAAGGGTATAACCAATGGAACTATCGACCGGATTTGAAATCGGAGACGGATCTGTGGAACAATCTCCGTCACAAGATCACGCGCAACAACTTATCTGAGATTGGTGAACATCCAATCACGGACAAAGAGTTCGACACCATCAAGACGGAGCTCCTCTCGAAGACGCAGACACCGTTCGACGCGGCACGCTGGTTAAAAGGGGAGAATGGAATCGCTCGCATCACTATCGAGCGTGAGAATGCCTCGCTCGGTTCTATGTCACTTATCCTCTACTCGAACCAGGATATCGGTGGCGGCATCTCGACGTATGAGGTCGTGCATCAGATTGCCAAACAGAGAGTGGATGAGGACGGACGCGACCGTCGTTTCGACGTGACGCTACTCATCAACGGTCTTCCGATTGTCCAAATTGAGTTGAAGAAAGTGACAGCGAAGGACGGGGTGTATCAGGCGCACAACCAAATCAAGAAGTACGCTGAGGAAGGGTTGTTCCGCAACAACATCTTCTCGACGCTCCAGCTGTTCGTCATCTCGAACGAAAAGACCACGCGTTATTTCGCGAACGCGCTTCCGAAGGACATGCATCGGAAGTTCATCTTCAGCTGGCGCACGACCGACAACCGAAAAGTCGACAATCTGTATGAGTTCGTGAAACAGATGTTGAACATCCCGGACGCACATCGCTTGATCGCGAACTATACGATTGTCAGCGAGGACCAGGACAACAAGGCCCTCATGGTCCTTCATCCATATCAGATCCACGCCATCGAGGCGCTCTTCACGTCTGCGATGAAACATGAGTCCGGCTTCGTCTGGCACGCGACCGGGTCCGGGAAGACGCTTACGAGTTTCGTCTCGACGAAACTCCTCGCTCGGAAGCCTGGTGTCGACCGGACTATTATGTTGATTGACCGGAAGGACCTCGACAGTCAGACGACAAGCGAGTTCACGAAATTCGCTTCGGAGTTCAACACGGGCATCTCGTCAGGGAACGCAGCAGCCAACAGTTTGATTGTCGGAACGTCGAGTTCGAAGAAACTGAGTGAGACTCTCCTGTCGGATACGAACTCGAATACGGTCATCATCACGACACGACAGAAACTCGAGGCAGCGCTCCGAATTGCGCAGAAGCAGGAAGAAGAGAAGGGTACACATCGCTTCAAAAAGCTGATTGGTCAACATATCGTCTTCGTCGTCGATGAGTGTCACCGAGCGCTTAGCGCAGAAGGGATGGAGGCGATCAAAGGCTTCTTTCCGAACGCGACATGGTTCGGTTTCACCGGTACGCCGATCTTCAATGAGAACAAGAAACAGGCACAAGGTCAGCTCGCCCGTACGACGCGTGACCAGTATGGGGAGCTTCTCCATTCGTATACCATCAAGAACGCGCTTGAAGACGGGGCCGTGCTCGGCTTCCAGGTCGAACATGAGGACACGATTGAACCGACTTCTCTAAAGAACCGAATCTTCAGCATTCTGCGTCAGGACGAGAAGCACGGACATCTTTCCAATAACGAGTTGAACGACCTCATCGACCAGATGGACGCGCTCGAGAAGGAGAAACATATCCCGAATGATTTGTATGAGCGAGACGAACATATTCAGAAAGTCATCCATAAGATGTTCCGTCCGGACAACGCCTACACGAAGTTCGACTTCAAGAACGGTCGTCCACAAAAGTCGGCGATTCTGACCACGAGCTCAATTGCGATGGCGAAACGCTATTATCAGGCCATCCAGGCGATGAAGGAAGACCCGGACTGGATGACGAACGAGTTTGCCGGCCAACCAATCCGGAAAGGCCGCACCATCGACGATCCAGACTTCCCACGAATCGCCATCACGTACTCGATGCAGGAGAATGAGGACAACTCGAAACAAGTCGAGGACGAAATGAGACAAGTCATTCACGACTATAACGCCTACTACGGGACGGCGTGGTCAATTGAAGACGTCGAACGTTATAACGGCGACATCAACAACCGTCTCGCCCGCAAGAAAGCCGAGTTTAAAGAGTTCGGGAATCAAGTCGATCTCGTCATCGTTGTTGACCGACTGCTTACAGGTTTTGATGCGCCGACCATCCAGACGCTCTTCGTCGACCGGAACTTGAGCTATGCGAACTTGATTCAAGCCTTCTCACGGACGAACCGGACGTATCCGGACAAGACGAAAGGGTTGATTGTGACGTTCCGGAAGCCGGCGCTCATGGAGAAGAATGTCCAGGATGCGACCCGTCTCTATTCGAATGATAATGATGATTCGAGCCTTGTCTATCCGACGTATGAAGAGTCGAAGAAATGGTTCAATAAAGCGCATAAAGCACTTCAAGCTATAACGGCTCGACCGGATGATATTGACGAACATTCACCTATCGATGAACGCATCGATTTCGTGAAGGCATATCAAGAACTGAACAATGCTTTTGGGGCGCTGATCACATATGACGACTACAACGATGATATGGAGAAGTCGAATGCCCTTCCTGACAAAGTGAAAACGTTGGAAGAGTATACGGCTATCTACAATACGGTCAAAGGCTCATTGGTTGCAGAGGACCCTTCCGATTATGGAGATAAAGGAGAGATTCCTGACTACTCCGACCTAGAATTTTATGGCGAGCACTCGGCGATTTTATATGATGTCGATTCACGTTATATCGACAAATTACTCGGAGATTACTCTGCTAACAATGAAGACATCCGCTCAGAGATTGAGAAGGCCCTTCAAAAGTTGAACAAATCTGAAGTCGTCAAAGACGTGTATCGTTCGATTTTAAACGCGATTGATAACGGTGAGATTCAAGAAGAGAACATCTTTGCGGTCAAACGAAGTTACTTCACGCGTTCTTACGAAACAGCAATCTCTGATTTTGCGGAGACGTGGTTTGTCGAAGAACATGAATTGCATGCTTCAGCCGTTCAATATCACATTGGGGCTGACCCAATCCCGAACATAGGCGGTATCATCAGCAATAATGATTTCGCAAGCTATAAAAAAGCGAATCCAGGTGCGATGAAGTTGAAATATGGACCTGAATTGAAGCGCCAGTGGCGAACTTTGTTGGATGAGGTCGTCATTCCGCTCGGGCAAGAATTGAAGTGACGTGATACAAGAACGTGAAAATGGTGTGTCCGCGAAAACGCAGACACACCATTTTTGTGTATATGAAGGTGACCGCTCTTTCGAACGGTCATCTACTAAGCACGAACTTATTTACTATTTAACCGTATCGGCTCAATCCCCATCTCATCAAGCAACGTCCATAACGGCTCCATCGCTTGATCCGCATCGCGGTAGAAATGGCGACCACGGACGCGCCAGAACGTCCAACCGGCCCGTTCCAGCACTTTTTGACGGAACATATCTTGCTCGTACACCTCCGGTCCGTGCCAACGTTCGCCGTCACATTCGACCGCAAGGCGGTTCGATTCGCCTTCGATGACGAGGTCGATGCGATAACCGTTCACTTGAACTTGCGGACGCACGAGGTACCCCCGGTTCGTCAGACGCTTATACACTTCTTCTTCAAAAGGAGAGTCGAACAAGTGGTGGACTGCTTCGAACGATTCTTGATCGCCGAGCGGATTCTGGCAGTAGTTGACGAGTTTATAGCGCATGCAGTTCTGGTTGCCGATGTCTTGCAGCGTCACGGAATGGAACAAAATCATCTGATCCCGAGCCCGACTCGCCGCGACGTTAAAGCGCTGGCTGTCGGTCTCTTTCGTGAGTGCCGCGAAACGACGGTTCGGTGCGACGACGAGTGACAGCAACATGACGTCACGCTCATCACCTTGGAACGTATAGGCGTCACCGAACCGGACGTTGTGTTCAATCAGCTTGTCGATGCCGATCAAGTCGGTCGCCATCCGTTCGATTTGATCCGTTTGGGCTTTACCGAGGAGCGAAATGACCCCGAACGTCCGTTTTGCGTAGCGTGGGTCGTCAATCAACTGCTTCAAGTGAGCGACGAGCGCTTTCGCTTCCGGGACGTTGAACTTGTCTTTCGTCGTTTCAGCAACATTTCCACCTTCCACAAAGACGCTTTGTACAGCCGGCGTCAACCGTTCGGCACGTTGCGGGAGTCGGAGCGGGACGATCCGACCTTCGTACACATGAGCGTTGCTGAAACCGATAATCTCCGGTACGCAACGGAAGTGTTCACGGAGCCCGACCGTCGCACTGAACTTGACGGAGGCGAGGTCGTATAGACTGGATGAGCCATCGAATAACGTCATCGTCGTGTCGTTTCCGAAGTATGTCTTTTTCTTCTCTTGGATCGCATTTTGGTCTTGGAACGTCGTTGGACTGATTTGGCGGTCGTCCCCGACGATGATGGCTTTTCGAGCACGCGACAAGAGCGAGATGGCATCCATCGTGCTTTGCGAGCTCTCATCGAAGATGATGACGTCGAACAGCTCATCGATTTCTTTGAATGATTCGAGCACGCGGTTCACCGGCATGATCCAAACTGGGATCGCGTCTTGGGCCGCAGCCATTTGACGGGCGGCTTCCCGCTTATGACGAGCCGCATGTTTCCCGGTGCCTTTCCCTATTTGGCGAATCAACTTCGCCCAACTGTTCAAACGTTCTTGTTTCGACGGTGTCATCCGCGTCAGCTGCTCTTTCCACGCATATGTCGCACACAAGTCCGCCGTTGCTTTTCCTTCCTCTTTCTCCAATCGTTTCATCTTCTCCCGATAATCGTCGTCGCTCAGTGCTTCGAGTAACGTCAAGACACGTGCTACTTTCCAATCGAGTTCGAACGTCTGAAGTTGAAGCGTCGGAGCAGTCCCGTCGTAAAACGCGTTCAACCAACCTGGCGCGACTTGTTTGAAGCGCTCTGTTAGTTCTTTTAGGCGTGTCGCTTTTGTGTTTTGTTGTTCGAGTAATGCCAACTCTTCAATGGACTGTGTGTAACGTCCGGCATCCCAAGTTTGCACCGCTTGCTTGAGACGTAACGCCGCAGGATGGATGTGCGTGTCATGGATGAGTGAAAGATAAGACGTCTGGATTGTCTGTAGCTCCTTCATCTCATCGAGCGCCAGCGAGGCATCTAGCTCTTGTTTAGCTTGCGCCAACCAAGCTTTCTCATAGCGGAACCGTTCGTTGTACAGACGGAAAGTCGGAGCCAATGACTCGTTGTACGTCACAAAGACAGCTTTCCATTCACGGAGCGCATGAAGCGCCGTCCGATAAGACGAAAATTCAGGCGTCTCTAACTCGAGCTCAAAGTGATCACACGCGTATTTGAAACGACGTGATAATGTCGTCAACGATGACTTCAATTCATCGAATTGTTTCAACAGTTGAAGGTCGGCACTCGATTGCGGAGCCTTCCCGTCAATTTTGGTTTCATCGAGTAAGACGGCATATTTTTTACGTTTTGTCAGTTTGAAGAAAAAGCCGTCAGTCTTTCCTTCATCTAGAACCGGACCAAGTTCATCAACGAGAGTCCAGACATCATTCGGTAAAGTAGACGGCAATTCGATGTCGTGGACGGCGAGTTTACGCTCCAACGACTCTAGTGCTTTGACGTCGCGTTCAAACGTCTGACAGTCTTCTTCACATTGCACTTCATCGCTTCGATGGGTGGACCAGTAGCTGTATCGTTCACGTAGCCACTCGGGTTGATGATCAAATGACTCGAGTAACGTCTGAATATGGTCTCGTGTCTGTTGACGAAGTGACGTCGATTTTTCCTGTAACCATGACGCAGCGGCCTGGGTCTGTTCGAGAGCGGCGAGTTGTTCGTAACGACCGCTTTCGGCTAAGAACGTTTCAAGGGACGGAAGCGTTGTCGTCGCTGGATAGGTCGTCACATTCGGTCCTTGGTTGAGAGTTTCCCGTTCTGCCATGAGTTGATAGAAGTCCGCCAATTCATCAGCCGTCAGCGGACAAGTGTCTGTCAATACGGGAAGCGGAAGCTGCATCGTGACTTTTTGTTCGCTCGTCCACTTGGCCCAGTCGGTCGGGGAACGCGTCTCATCTAAATATGGAATCTCTGTATGCTCGCTAGCGGCTTGCTCAATCATTTTCCGACGCAGACGGGCAATCTCTTCACGTGTCTCATATAGCTTTTGTTGCTCTTGCTTTCCTTTATCATCTAACTCTAAAGCAGTCGTGCGATTCAATTCCGAAGCAATTGCTTGAAGGGAACTTTCCGTCTGCTTTGTCGTCTTTGAATCTGATCCGAGAACTGATACCGCAAGTTGGCGAATTTGGGCCGGGAGTTTATCACGTAAGACGTTCAACGCATGTTCCTTTTCACTGGTGACGAGGACGCGCTTTCCGTGTGCAAGTAAATGCGAAATCAAGTTTGAAATCGTGTGACTCTTCCCGGTGCCAGGGGGGCCTTGTACGACGACACCGGCATGGTTACTCAATTGGCTTAAAATGCGTTTTTGTTCGTCATTATATGGAAGTGGGAAGAGAATCTCTTCACCGACCGGCTTCCACGTGTCACGATCGAGCGCATCAAGCGCATGGATTTCTTCGTCGTTCGACGTCAAAAACTGTTGCAAGGCAGGTGAAGGTGATAGACCGTTTTCGATCAACGTGGCCAAGTTCTCATGTTCTTCGACCCACGCATGGGCAGACTTCTTGCGAACGTATAAGCGCATGCCTGGCATTGCATAGACGGTTGCGATTTCGCCATAGGCGTGGTCGTCATTCAATAACTTCAAGACGCGTTCTGATTGCTCTTGTAATTCTGTTTCGACCCACGGTTTAAAGTCGAAAGCAAGTTCTTCTTTAAAATCGACTTCGTAACGAGACAGCTCAGATGACATCCAAACGTGATCACGATTGAGCATATCGAGTTCTAGCTTTGTTGGTACAGCTGATGCTTCGATGCGGAACAGACTCTTCTCTTGATCGAACTCGAGTACGGCCGCTCGTGTGAACAACGGCCGTTCGACTTTGTCATTCGGCCAGTGCAGCATCCCGAATGAATAGACAAGTTCATATGTATCGCTCTCGGTCGAGAGAAGTTGCATCGTCCGATACATCGTGTCGTATAATTTTCGAGCAGATTCGTGTGCTTTTTTCTCTTGTTCCCATGTTTCAATCGAAGTTAAAAAGTCATTGAACGTCGCGTCGAGCTTTTCAGGGAACAACTCTGTCCGTTTATACGTTTCGCCTTCTTGGAGAACATAGGCATACAGTTCTCGCGGTAGACTTGGTCGTTTCTCTGCGAATGGTGCAAGAAAATGAACTTCGATGGAGAGCTCCTCTTCTTGAGTGACGCGCACGTTTGGATACGTTAACGCCTCGGAAGATAAAAGGAGTTCATAACTTTTTGTATTGATTTCAGTGCGAATATCCATCCGTTTGACAGCTGCTAAAAACTTAAATAAATCAGCTGTCTTTTGTTGGGTTGTTTCGTTCATGGTTAAATCCTTCTTTCTTTCAAAAACGATGATGTGACAGTCGTCTCATTCCAATCATAGGGAATGTTTCCCGTCAATTTAGGAATCAATTAACATTATAACTTTAGTCAGATTATTTTTGAATGAAATAGTTAGAATACCCACACATAAAAAAACAGAGGTGGTGTATATGAATATAAAAGGATTTATTGTATTATTTAACCAACATAAATTTTAAGGAGTGATAGAGATGGAAGAAGTAATATTCTATTTGCAACAAATCGCTAATAAATTGGACAGTATAGAGGGAAAATTAAGTGATATAGAATCTGAAACCTCATTTTTAAATGCAACATTGTCTGGAGTGAATACAGAACTAGGAAATATTACTTACACGCTTGAAGGCATTCAAGGATCAGGATCATTTAATAGTGTTACTGATATCCACGATAAACTTGTGGAATTTCAAGGTAATGGAGTACATAATTTTGGTGACATTATTGAAGCGGTTGAGGAACTGAAAGGTAATGGACTGTTTAACACCATTTCAGACTTGCATGACAAATTAGACAGTATCCAAGGATTGGGCTTTAACAGCATTGCAGATGTAGTAGAGCGACTCGATTGAAATCTAATTCAAAGTTACAAATAATACAACTTCATCCATGTGATGGAGTTTTTTTGTCTCAGAAGTAAACTTCCCATTTGAACCCTATCCGTTATTTTATCTACCTAATATTAGGAATTCCGTTATAGTGGATGCAATGATTGAACAACGGGGAAGGATGAGGGAAAGATGAACCAGTATTATTTAACAGAATGGCGATCATTAACGAAAGCAACGGACGTGACACTCCATCTCTATACGGTACCGCTCCAGGATCCATCATCACGACATACGCAAGGTGGGAAGTTGATTTTTCAATTAAATAAATTGAACAACTTTCAACCGATTGTGTTCTTTGATCAGTACATTGCTTCGTTTGAAGAAATCAAACAGTGGGGAAACGAGACGTTTCTTCAATATGAAGCGCGTCCGATCAATCTTTCACGTAACGTCGAGCGAACGCTACTTGAACGACTGTTGAAAAAGCAGTTGGAGCGATTGGGACATCCGCAGTACATGATGAACCGGGGAAAGTTCCGCTCGAAACAGGCGTACCCACAGTCGACAAGTGGGCTACTCATCTATCCGGCACTCGATCTCAACGTGAACGTGTATGAGACGGATGACATCGTCTTTGGCTTCGATTTGACCCATCAATTTGAATACCGCGAAAACCTACTGCAGCAGCTCAAGCGTGAGCCGAAATCCGTGTCTGCAGGAATGCGTGTCATCGATTCGACTCATCCGAAATCGTATGAGTACGAATTTGTAGAAGTTGCGCCTTATCGAGCGAGTGAAGTGAGTCCGATTCTAAAGTGTTCGATCATTGATTATTTCGCAAAGAAAGATCCAAAACGAGTCATCGCACCAGACGCACTCGTCGTACACGTCAAAGATCGAAACAATCAAATTCTTCCATACTTACCCGAGCAACTGAAACAGAGCTGTTCCTTTGAAACGATTCCAGCTAAACAGCTCGGCGCAGTCAATCGAATCATCAAGTTGTCGCCTGACGCGCGGATGTCGAAATTGATGCCGGAAGCACTCGAATTGATCGGTCGACTGTCGATGCTACAGTTTGAGCGAAAAGATGTGCGGGCCGCTCGTCTCGGCTATACCATCAAAACGTTACAATCTCCGCGCCTTCGCTTCGGTAAAGGGAGGACAGCAAGCTACGCCAAAGGTGGTTTGAATCAAGGCGGCGTGTTTGAAACAGGGGAGGCGACCATCAGTTTCTTTGTCGACCCGAAATTACACGATCGCCAAAAATTGCAACAAGTCCTCGATTTTATCAAGAAACTGCAGAATACGTCTGAACGCTTTGGCGTGACACTCAACGTCTCGACTAAACCAAAAGGACTGAGCCAAACGCTCTCTACCGATTTGTTGCAGGCAGAAGACGTCATGTTCCAACTGAAGAATGTCCCGAAACACTTTGAAGGTGTCGTCGTCGTCATCGCCGAGGAAGCATCGCTCAATCATTCGTATCAAGCCATTAAGCGGGAATTTGGTGGGAAACATGATGTCGTGACTCAATGTGTGGAGCTGCATGACCGCGTGTTGAACTCTGAAGATACACTGTACAACATCCTACTCGGTGTGTACGTGAAGGCAGGCCTACAACCTTGGATTCTCGGTGAACCGCTCCACTCGGATTGTTTTGTCGGGTTAGACGTAAGCCATGAGAATGGAAAACATGCGTCGGGCATCATTCAAATCATTGGGAAAGACGGGGCGATGATTAAGCAGAAATCACTCTCGACAAGTGAAGCAGGGGAGAAAATCAGTGCTGAGACGATGCGGGAAATCGTCTATGACACGCTTCATGCGTTTGAAGAACAGTACGGTCATGCGCCAATGCATATCACGTTCCACCGGGATGGATTCTGCCGTGAAGATTTGGCTCTCATCGACTCGCTTCTTTCTCCACGTGGGATTCGCTTCGACTACGTGGAAATTTTGAAGAACGTCAATCGACGAATGGCGATTCATGAGAAAGAATGGAAGACATCACAGGGACTTAGTTATACAAAGGAGCGAATGGGCTATCTACTCTCGACTAACCCTCACGTGCGTGTCGGGATGGCGAAACCGCTCAAAGTGGTGCAACAGACAAACGTCTTACCGTTTGAGGATGTGTTAAGCGATGTGTATCGTTTATCGTTCATGCATGTCCACTCGCTCTTAAAGACACGACTGCCGATTACGACACACTATGCGGACTTAAGTTCGACGTTCCATAATCGGGGATTAATCAATGCGAATACGCAACATGAAGAGGCGTTGCCGTTTGTGTAACTTATGGAGTGGAAAGATGTCATATCGTTTTTATCAGTAGCATTGTTTGTCGAATATAAAATACAGTTTGGCACCAATGCGTATCATATAATTAGATTAAGACAATACTAGGAGGTAGAGTGATGAGTGAAAAAGGAGAAATCAGTCAATCCGCAAAACTGCTTATGGAAAATGAACATGCGTTAAATGACATCCCTTTTAAACAATATGAAACACTTTTAAAGCATACTCCAGACATCATAAATGCGGTTAGCAATATGGGAGGAGTCGGCTCGAAATCGCAAGACAAAGTGTACAGTACAATCGATAAAGCGATTGATGTCTTTTCCGAACAACTCAAAGACGACAACCTAACGGATGAAACTAGAGACAAACTCAATGATCGGATTGAGCGAATGGTGGATAAGTCATTTCAAAAAGATTCGGAGTTCAAGAGATGGATGGGTGCATCGATTGTGGCCGGAGTCAGTGGTGCCGCATTGGCATTAGCAAAAAATACAGAGGCGAGAAAAGCACTGATTCATTTGCTGACGAAGAAGGGCTGAATGTAGCAAATAGGATAGTTGAACGAAGTTTTTAAAATAGCAGGAGCGACGATTCAATTCGTCGCTCCTTTCTAGTTCAATCCGTCTGTTTCCGGTTATACATCACAATACTCCCGACGAACATGACAAGTGCCCAAGTGGACAGAATCACAAGTTCCACCCATGTAGAGCCGAGTCCAGCACCCGCCTCGATTTGATGAGCGAGGTCGATCAAGACGATGTTCGGTAAGTACTCGAGCAAACCGATGATGGCGAACTGGTCTTCGTACACCAATAACATCGGTGAGAACGAAAAGAAGAAAAACGCCGGCATGACGATGAGCGAGGCTTCCATGACCGTCTTCGTCATCAATCCGAGAATCGTCCCAATCCCGATATAAAAGAACGTCGAGACGATCAATGCGAGTGAGATGACGAGTAGGTTCGCAGGACTGTATCCCATGATAAAGGCACACGCCGCGATAAGGATAAGCGTCGTCACGAACGTGAGCGCGCTTTTCCCGAGCAAGATGTCGAGCGTGCTCGCCGGCGACAACATCAATCCGCGGAGCGTGTTCTTCTCTTTCTCTTCGGCAATCAAGGCGCACTGCACGAACGTCGCGACGAGGCTGAACGTGATATTGATGACGAAGTATGTCACGTCGATGCCTCCTCCGCCGAGCTGTGAATAGAAGACGGCGAAGAACAGCGGCATGATCAACGTCGACGAGACGAATAAGTTCCGCGACAAGTCTTTATAGTCTTTCTGGAAAATGGCGAGTGCCCGTTTCATTGAAAATGTCATGATAATTTCCTCCCCGTCACTTCGATAAAGATATCCCCGAGCGTCGGCTCGTTCGAATGAATGGCCGCGATGTTTTGATCACGCATCTGTTCATGAAGCCAGTCCGCCCCATCTTTTCCTTGCTTCAATTCAACCGTTTCCCCGTCATGCAGTTCGACGCGCATGGAGCCATTCGCATAGTTCCGGCGCAATCGTTTCGGAGCGTCGAGCAGTTGAATTTCCCCTTGATGTAAAAAGGCAACGCGGTCGCACAGTTCCTCTGCCTCGTTCATGTCGTGCGTCGTCAAAAAGATGGTCGTCCCTTTAGCCTTCAACCGTTCGATGCCTTTATAAATATGACGCGAGTTGACTGGATCGAGCGCGGACGTCGGCTCATCTAAAAACAACAGCTCCGGTTCATGTAACAACGCCCGGGCCAGTGTCACCCGTTGCAGCATCCCACGTGATAAAGCGGAAATGCGTTTTTTGCGTTCCCCGGCCAAGTTCACCGTTTGCAGTACTTCATCAATTCGGGTGCGTGGTTCGCCGTAAAGGTCGCAATAGAGTTGTAAGTTCTCTTCAATCGAGAGACGCGTGTACAGTCCGCTGTTATCGGTCAACACGCCGATTCGCTTCCGATACTGTTCTTGTTTCAACTCCGAGACCGGGACGCCGAATACGGTTGCGTCACCTGATGTCTGCGCGAGTTGGGACGTTAAGATTTTGATGGTCGTCGTCTTCCCTGATCCACTCGGTCCAAGAAAGCCGAACACTTCTCCTTTGCCGACAGAAAACGTCACGTCTCGCAACGCCTCTTCATTGCCGAATAGCTTTTTTAATCCGTTCACTTGAATGATTGAGTCCATTCTCATTCCTCCTCGTCGATGTCGTCTTGCTTGCTTTCATCATATCGAGAGGAAGAGGAGAGCGCATTAGAATGGCGGTAAATGGCGCTTCTTGAGGACTGAGTGGAGCGAATGAGCCGGTGAATGGAGCTTATTTTAGTCCGATCATCGTCTTCAACTCGGCCATTTTCGTCTTCGAGAGCGGGATAGTCGTCTTCGCCGAATCATCGAGGACGAGGCTGAAACTGTTCTTCGTATAGGTGATGACTTCCCGCACCCGTTGAAGGTTGACGATGTACGACCGATGGCAGCGAAAGAAGCCGTACGGCGTCAGACGCGTCTCGAGTTCGTTCATCGTGAAGACGCTCGGGAACTGTTCCGATTGACTGTGCAATACGGATTGTCCGTCTTGGCTTTCGATGTAGTCGATTTCCGGCGGGTCGAGTAAGACGATTTTCTCGTTCACTTTCGTCGGAATCTTCTCGAAGCGGACGTGCATGACGTCAGGCGTGATATCTTCGTTCGCATCAGGTTCATCCGGTTCCACATCGAGTAGGCGCAAGTGCCGGTGGTCGATGCGATAAACGGTCGACGTGACGAACAGGGCGCTCTCCATGTTGCTCGTCAGAAGTAGGATGGCTTTTTGTTGCTGCTTCAGTTGCATCAAGACGGTTGCGAACAAGTGGCGTGTCTCTTGGTCGACGTTTTGATCCGGTTCTTCGAGAACGTAGATGTCACGATTATGTAAGAGCAGCGCCGCATATTGGACGCGCCGGACGAGCGACAAGCTGAGCCGGTTCAAGCGTTTGTTCCGGTATGGGATGAGTTGAACGGTTTGCAGGACGGCATCCAGTGATTCTGTCGATGCGTAAAGCGTGTGCGTAAATCGCAAGTACTCCTCGACCGTCAGCCGGTCATACAATCCATCACGGATGGAGAAGACCGAAAGCGTACGATTCGCTATATCGATGTTTCCGGAGTAGTTCGCATGCGAGTCAGTCAATAATGCGAACACTATTTCCCGGGAAGTGACGCCGCAGTGGATGGCTGCGATTTCACCTGGATTGATGGTGAACGAGATATTTTCAAGGATGAGCGTGTCCTGTTGGCGAACAGAGACGTTGTCAAAAGTAAGCACCGAATCCCTCCCTTTTTAGTGGAGTATAACATTTTAAAAGAAGGTTTTAAGAGGGAAATTATTACTCATATAAGTTACATCTTTTGGTAAAATTGAAAGGTGTAGTTTTATGATAAGGTGGTGAATCAATCATATGGTTGAAAAATACGAGCAACTCCAGATACAAGTGTTTGAGCTTCAAGTAGAAGTAGAGATGCTCCAAACGTTGTTACGTAAAATGATTAATCAGGATGAGGCGTTACATCATAACATCGAAAGCGAATTGGAATACATCTTTCTCACACAAGAGTTGCCAGTCGAAAAACGTTTCGACGTTTCTTTTTATTTGACGCGACTGCAAAAAGAATATCAATTCGAAAAAACGATTCCCGATTTTATGTCTTTCCACGAAGGACTAAAGGAAAGATTAGGAGTAGACGAATTGTCGATGAGGGTGTCAAAGCGATTGATTCAAGAGCATATCGATCGAGGTGTTTTTTCGGTAGGGAAAGAAATCTTAGCAACGATGAAATGAGGCTGTTTCAGATATGAACGAAGTACAACAATTGATGGACAAAGTGATTGAATTTCGAGACGAGCGCGATTGGGCGTTTCACCATAACCCGAAAGACTTGGCGTTATCGTTGTCGCTTGAGGCGAGCGAGCTGTTGGAGTTGTTCCAATGGGTGTCGAGCGAAGAAGCGCTCGAGACGAAACACGTCGAGATGAAAGAAGAGCTCGCGGATGTCCTCATCTACGCGCTGACGTTTGCCCATGCAACAGGGATCGATGTGTCGCAGGCGATTGAAGAGAAGCTTGAGAAAAATGCGGTGAAATATCCGAGTCCGAACGCCTAAGTTGTAATCGACCGATTAACCTTGACCATTATTTTCACTACGTTTTGATGTGAAATCGGATAAAGTGGTGAAAGAACAAATGTGGAAAGGGTTAATGAATATGGGCATCTATTATACGTATCAGCATGAAGACGCTTGGAAAGTAGCATTGGAGCGAGGATATTTACAAGGTGATCCTCGATACGCCATGTTCAATGACGAAGGATTCGATTTTTTCAAAACGGCTTATGACTGGATGGTCGAACAATATGAGCAGCGAATTGGAATTCCACTGAACGGGAACTATCCGGTCTGGTGTTGGGATGAGTTTCCTGACCTCGGAACTGGCGGACATATCGGACATGGGAACAAAGGTGTCGTGTTAACGGTTGAATTACCGGACGATCAAGTGTTGGCTTCGGAAATTTCATTTTGGGATCTTGTTTTACATAAATCCACTTTGTACGATACAGCTGAAGCATTTGATACCGAGGAAGAACCCGACCCGTCGGATACACGAAAGTCTTGGGAGAAAATCTTTGACCGAGCGTGGTGCGAAGAGATGGCGGTCAATCGGTCAATCGAGACACCTGACTATCAATACGTGATTCATCGTATCGAGCTCCATCAAGTACGGGCCGTCATGCCGTTCCAAGACTTGAGTAATAGCTGGTTGGATCGGATTCGAGGATTTGTATGGCGTCTCGGTTATCGACTTGGTTTGAAAAAGTCGATTCCATTTCAGTGGCAAGGAAACTGTCATTTTAAAGAAATTAGTTGAAGAGGGGAAGATAGGAATCATGACCCAACGCGAACGGTTTGATCATTTATATGAGGCGGGGAAACGTTCCACCCGCCAAGCACTTCTTCTCGGATTGTTCATCATCTTACTCGGCGTCATGTTTTGGTTCACAGACGAGCGTCGACTCGCCGAACTGGTATGGTTCGTCTTGTTTATTCCGGTCGTCTCGTTCGTCAAAGTGTGGGCGCGGACGAAAACGCTGCTCACGTTCAACGAGGCTCCAGACTATCGGCGTCTCGTCTGGTATGAGTATTGGAGCGGGATGGCCGTGATTGTAATCTTTTGCGTGTTGATTGTGACGTTGCTGTTACGTCCGGAACAAGCAAATATTTTGATTCTCGTTGTGGCGTTCAATCTATTTGCGTGGATTGCTTCTTCTAAGATTGATCAAAAGCTTGCTAACATCGACCCGGAACACGTGACGCATAAAGCCTATGAACGCGGTAAAGTCGGTTTCTTTTTAAAATAAAGGCAGTCAAAAAGGAGTAGCACACGCTACTCCCTTTCGTTTACCCGATCGACCAATTGTTTCGCTTCAAGCAGCGACAGGTCATATGTCTCACGCAAGAATTTAACGGTCGGAATCACGCCAATCGTATCGATTTTTTCTTTAATCGACGCATGAAACTCAGCATCTTGCACGATTGGTTCGGTATGAAGTTGTTTTCGTTTCAATACACTCATATCCTTTTCTTGTCGCGTAATGATATTGAGCAAGAAAGCGTTCAAAATCAATGAGGCAGTCAACAGGATCGTGGTCCAATCCATTCAAACACTCCTTTCGCTTAATTATCGATGATATCGAAACTGTAAGCATTGGTGAGCGGATTATGAATAATCAATTCATAGCTTAGCTGTTGTTCGTCCACATCGTGAGTGATGTCGACATTAAGGGCGTGTCTCTATTTTTTCTTCGATTCGCTCGAGGCGCTCCACTAAGACGTCAAACTGTTGTTGCTGATGAGCCGCGGTTTGACGATCCAATTCGAGTCGCGCGTCGGCCCGTTTCTCGTAGCGATCGATAAATCGAACAATCATCACGATGACCGCGATGAGTAACGCGAGTGGGACAATGATCGCCAATAAACTAAATAGCAATGTCATTAAAACATTCATGCTTTTTCCTCCTTCATGTAATCCATACGGTTAGTATACTTCCAAATTCAGACAAACCCAAACGATTCCCATGATGGATCAGGAAACAGCAGGTCAGTTATGCTAACAGTATCTTCTAAAAAAGAGGTGGACCTATGGCAATTTACTATACATATCAACATGCGGGCGCCTGGGAAGCTGCCAATGCGTGTGGCTACTTGTTTGGGAATCCGGCGTACGGCATTTTTCAAGACGAGGACTACGCGTATCATCGCCCTGCCTACGATTGGCTCGCGGGGCAATATGAGCAACGGACGAAAATCTCGCTTCGTGGAAACTATCCGGTTTGGTTGAGCAAAACAAGGCCAGACGTCGCACGGGGTGGCTACTTGGAACCTGGAGAACCGGGCGTCGTGCTGACGGTTGAGCTGCCGGACGCACATGTGCTCGCAGTCGAGGCCGGTTATTGGACGTTCGCGTTGAATCGGTGTTTTCTCTCGTTTGAAGACCGGGAAGCTAGGAATGAGGAAGAGTTGAAAAAATCGTGGGAGAAGATGTTCGACATTGACTGGTGCGAATCAATTGTCGAGGAGTATCCGGAGACGAACACGAAGTATCACTATCTCGTCGCTCGGGTTGATCTCGGACAAGTGCTCGACGTGACGACGTTTATTGAGGAGGGTGTGTGATGGAGCTACCGACACGACTAGGTACAGACGAGGCGGGTTACGTCATCAATCAAACAGACGTGATACGGATTCAACCGATGTTTCGGCCAGTGCTTGATCAAGTGATTCAATTGTTGCGAGAAGAATTCGCAGAAGCACTGCATAGCGTATATGTATACGGTAGCGTCGGTCGTGGGACGGCTGTAGCCGGACGGTCGGATTTAGACGTGACGGTCATCGTCAAACGGGAAATGGATGATAATGTATTGAAGCGACGTACCGTGCTCCTGTTGCGGGAACATCCGGAAGTAATCAAAATTGATTATGACATTGGTCTGTTGGATACAGTGCTTGAGCCCACTAATCATGTTGAATGGGGATTTTGGTTACGTCACATGTGTGCATGTGTTGACGGGACTGACTTGTCTCATCGTTTTCCGTATATGAAACCGGACGAGCGGACTAGCCGAGCGTTGAATCGAGATTTGTTCGATCAGTTACGAGAAGCGAAAGTGCAATTGAAGACAAGACGTATGACGGGAAACGAAAAACGGTCACTCGTCAAACGGATGATTCGAGGTGCGTATTTGACAATCAACGTCGAAGATCAAAGTTTTGTATCGACGATTACAGACAGTCTGTTTGTATTGCGCCTCTATTTTCCAAACAGTGAAATCATAGATGACTTAGAGCGAGGCATGGAGTCAGAAGAAGTTCAAGATGACTGGTTGGGTAAGTTGATTAATCAGTATGAATCATTGTTTCTTCCACGATGACAGTCATTTATTAAAGCGACTTCTGTTGGTCTAAATCATCAAAATGAAATTCGACGTAAATCATCCCGAGGATGAGATACATGATTACGAACGTCCGAACTAAATTGGGTACGTAGAGGATTTGGAAAAACAGCAATCCTTCAAACGAGAACACGAATAGATAGGCAAGGAGATACATCAAGATCTTGCCTCTTCGAAATCGAGAGAACAGACGAATGCCTACGAGGAACGGATAAAGTAGCGTCTTGACGGTATTGGACATGTTGGTAAATCCTTTCTAAAAACGTCACCGCTCATTAAGCGGAACGTATTCCGGTTTAGTGCGTCTACGTCTGACATCCGATTCGAAGTAATACATTGGGGTGAACAATCCTGCTGAAAGATAAATCATAAAAACGGTTTCCAGTAAGAGCGACCCTTGGAGGCCATATCCGATGATGAGGACATGGACGGGAACAAAGAACAGCATGAATGCATAAGACATTGTACTTTCTGTTTTGATAAATCGATATAATCCTCGCATCAACAAGATGTAAGGAAATAAGATGTAATAGAAGAAACGCTTCACGTCGTAACGCCCTTTCCTGAGCGGTGCGCCCAAATTATGTACATTCGTCTTTTTCAGTATAATGGGAGCACCACGTATAGAGAAGGAGTATTTATATGACCAAATCAATCGCCATCATCGGGGCGGGTGTGAGCGGCTTATATGCCGCGTCGCTCCTCACTGAGAAAGGCTATGACGTCACCGTGTTCGAGGCGCGCAGTCGCATCGGGGGACGGGTGTTGAGCCAAGACGGGTTCGACCTCGGTCCGACCTGGTATTGGCCAGAGACGGAGACGACAATCACGCAACTGATCGAACGGATCAACCTTCCGACGTTCTCACAATATACGGCCGGTGATTTGATGCTCGAGCGGCAGTTCGGTGTCATCGAGCGTCATACGCTCCCGCCAGGTCATATCGTTCCATCGATGCGACTCGTCGGGGGCATGGCCAGTTTGACGACGGCGCTCGCTTCGACACTACCGGCAGGGACAATTCAACTCGAGTCGACCGTCACCTCAATTCAACAGGCGGAAGACGAGATATTGGTCGAGCTCGAAGGCGGACGGACAACAGCGTTCGAACATGTCATCTTAGCCATCCCGCCACGACTCGTCTCACGCATCTCGTTTCAACCGGAATTGTCTGAAACGACGAAGGTGAAGCTAGCAAACACACCGACTTGGATGGCCGGGCAGGCGAAAGTCGTCGCCGTGTACGACCGCCCGTTTTGGCGAGACAATGGTTTATCCGGTCAAGGGATGAGTTGGGCCGGTGTGTTGCAGGAGATTCATGACGCCTCGCAGCCGGGCGGACTTGCCGCGCTGTTCGGCTTCTTCCGGTTGTCTGCTGCCGAACGCTCGGTACTCGACCGGGACGAGCTGAATCGTCGCGTCATCGATCAACTCGTGCGCTTGTTCGGGGAAGAGGCGCGCCATCCGCGTGACGTGTTATACGTCGATTGGTCGAGTGATCGTGACACGGCAAGCCCTCGAGATGCCCAGCCGTTGACCGATTTCCCGGTCTATCAGCCAATCGCGCTCGATTCAGCCTGGGAAGGACGACTCTCACTCGCTGGGACGGAGACGGACTCGTTGTTCGGCGGACATATCGAAGGCGCGCTCCGTGCAGCGGAACGTGTCGTTGAGAAACTCTAACCAAAGATGCGTATCCTCCCGAGTCGGGACGATACGCATTTTTCATTTGAACTTTTTAATCATCAGCGCGAGTGAGCGATTGATCATCGTCATCTCATCATCTTCGAGCACGGAGAACATCTCTTCGGCGAGCCGTTCCTCGATGGCATCGATTTGTTTCGAATACTCCATACCGATTGGGCCGAGCCGGATGAAGCTCTCGCGCAAGTTGTCCGGGTTCTTCTCTTTTTTTACGAACTGACGCTGTTCGAGCACTTTGAGCACTTGGCTGACCGCACTCTTCGAGATATTCATCTTCGCGGCAATCTCGGTCGTCGTCCAAGTGTCTTGTCGTTTGAACAGGAGTAGCATCTGCTCTTGCTGGTAACTGAGTTCGAATTCGTTCAACTCGGTAAAGTATTTGGTGAACAACAAGTCGAGCTCGTCAATTTGACGGTACATCTCGATGACTTGCTGTTTGCGTGTGTCGTTCAATCGTCGTTCTCCTTTCATCGCGTGTCACGGAACGTCTGGCTCCGCACGTATAACACGATACTTAATACTAATCCGATTATACCAAACGAGATGAGGAGCGTTTGAATCGGTACGGCCAAGGCGACCAAAATCGATAGGACAGCGAACGCGATCGGCTCGAGGCCAGATGCGGCGAGCGCCATGATGCTCATGACCCGTCCGATCTTGTCATGGTCGCTATGTTCTTGCATGAGCGTGACAGTTGGCAAGTAGACGAGCATCAGCATGAATCCGCTCGCGGCCGCGGCCAAGGCGAGGAGCGTGATCGACTGTGCCTGCGTATAGAGGAAGAAGGCCCCAATCGTCAAAAACAAGACGCGGAAGACGAAGCGTCCACGATGGACCGAGCGGAACAAGAGGACAAGAAAACTTGCCACGAACGTCCCGACAGCAAGTCCACCTTCAATCAAACTCAAATCAAACGCGTTGCCACCCCGTTCACCGACGAGAATCGGGATGCTCATGATGAGCGGTCCCATGACGAACAAGTTGACGATAGCAATCGACAGCGTCCCGCTCCGCAAAATCGGTGTGCTCGCGACGTAACGGATGCCTTCTTTCAAGTCAACGATGACATGACCGAGCGACATGGCACGGGCTAGGGGAATCGAATCACGAATCAAGCGCGGCATAATCAAGATGGCGGCGATGAAAATCAGGACGGCCGCCGTCCCGAAGCTGAGCCCGAAGCCACCCCATGTCAGTAAGGCCCCGGCGAGAAACGGTCCGAACACGAACATGAGCTCGAGCGTTCCTTGGAAGAGCGAGTTGGCACGCTGCAGCTCTTCTTGTTTGACGAGCGACGGAATCAAAGATGACAACGCTGGATAAGACATGCCGTCGAGTAGACCGAACACGATGGAAATCATAATCAAGGCGAACACTGAATACGCGTCCGCGAGATGGAGCGCTACGACCGCGACCATAAGAAGACCTTGCCCGAGGTTCGTCAAAAACAAGAGCCGACTCTTTTGGAATCGGTCGGCGAACACACCGCCGAACACCATCATTACGACACGCGGTAACGAGACGGCGGTCATGATGATCCCGAGAAGGGCCGGTTGCTTCAGCACATCGATTGTGAGCCAGGATACGCTCAAGAAGAAAATCGAGAACCCGAGTGTGAGCGTCATGCCGGATAACCACGTAAACACGAAGCGTGTATTTTGTAGCAAATTCATAAAGAAAACCTCAGTCTTTCTGCCTTTTAATATAGTTAAGTTAACTAAACTATAAAGCGAAGTCACTTATTCGTCAAGCAAGTAGGTGGCTGTGAAGTTAATTGTAAAAAAACGGAACTTTTTTCACTGACAACCGTATAGTTAGTTAAGAGGTGAATGCGATGAGTAAACAAGAACGATTACATAGCGTGAAACAAATGAATGTACAGTGGATGTTGTTACGGCTCATGTTTGCTTTGCCGACTGGGGTTTTGATCTATTACTTCTTACAGTCGCAAGGCTCCCCGATGATTATGGCAGCGTTCCTTCTATCGTTGACCAGTGCAGCAAGTATTTTGTTTATGAGGGAAGCGCGCTTCGTCAAAGCATTAACGACGCATGATCAAGCGAAAAAGGTGATCGGTATCCAATATCAACTCGACTACTTGTTCGTCATCATGATGGCCGTGATTTTTCCGATGATGATGCGACTGAATATCCTGACCAGCTTGATTCCCTTTGTTCTGTTCGTCAGTGGTAGCGCGTTCATCTTGTTTACGCAACATAAACTTGATCAACAGTTGAGCTGGATGGATATAGAACAACCGACTCGTCGCGAGATTCAACGCACGAGATTCACGTGGTGAGGTTGAAACAGACATGAGGTTAGCTTGGATCCATCACAATTAAAGGAGTAGCTTATGAATAAACATCACCGTTTGAAGCAAATGGTTACCGCAAATCGGAAATGGCTTCTCATCAGGCTCGGTTTTGCGATTCCGATTGGGGTATTGCTCTTCTTCTTTCTACAAACCGAGACACGATCGCTCGTATACGGAAGTTTGATGGTCATGTCGTTGTTAGCATACGGCGTGATGATCATGCGGGAAAGTCGATTCATGAGCAGTTTCACAGACCACATTCGAGCAAAGCGGGTCATCCACATTCAATATGTGTTCGACTATATGATGGTTGTCTTCAGCTGTTTGTTTTTCCCGTTGCTTTTGAAGCTCGAAACAATCAGTTGGGTCCCCTTTTTCATCTTCTCCCTTGCGGCGTTAGCGCTGGTAATTGTCGAACGCCTGCTTGATGAGAAAGTAAAAAGGATTGATCCTGAGCAACCAAGGCGTCGCGACGTCAAACGAGAAAGCTTTTAAGGGGGGATTCGATGACCAAACAAGAACGTATCAATCTGATTTATAAAACCAATATAAAGACGGCCGTTCTTCAAAGTCTGCTCACGTTTCCGATGGTGTTTTGTCTCGTCGGATTGATTCGATCGGATTCATGGAACGGATGGTACGCGGCCGGCGCACTCGTCTGTCTCTTGCTGCTGGGAGGAATCTTCTTCAAGGCGAACCGAGTCGAGACCGAGTTGACTGAGCGAGAGGATGCCAAAACCATCATCGCCCGTCGGAATGGATTTGTCTTTGCGCTGTTCGTCGTATTCATTTTATCGTTTGCGCTGACGCTTAACCTTGGTTGGATGTACGCCTGGATATTAGCTGTGGCAGTTGGTGTACTATACGGTGGCTACCGCTTGATTCGAAAACAAGACGAGCGACTGAGCGATATCGATCCGGAGCATCCGATGCTTCGTGAGATTCGACTCGACAACGTCAGAGACTGAGGAGGTACGAAATGAACAGGGAAGCCCGGACTGAAGCGTTGTTACAAATCAACACGACGTATCGACGTTTTATGATTGGGAGCAGTGTCGTCATCTTTGTGAGTGCGCTCTATTTCATGATGCAGACGACTTACTCTGGCGTGATTGCGGTGGTCAGTCTCATCCCGACGTTGTTTTTCGAATGGAAACAGACAGTCCTCTATCTGCAGTTCAATGACGACTGGACGTATCGACGTCTCATTAAACTACAGTTTTCCTCACTCGTTTTCACGTTCATCTTATTGTTCAGTCTGATCGCCCTGTTTTTAACGGGGCAAGTCCATAAGGACGTATTGATGTGGGTGATTGTCATCGGGGCACCACCTTCTGTCTTGTTACCGCTGTGGATTGATCGAAAACTGCTCAAACTCGACCCGGAACACGTCACGTCGAACATGCTGGCTAAAGCCAATCGCGAGAAGTTAAAACGTCGTCTTGACGGAATCAATGATTAGAAAAGGAATGGAATCGTATGACGAAACAACAACGGATTGACGAAATGAATCGATATCGTGAGCAAAGGAAGCGGCGACGAGACATGTTGTTCGCTCCTGTCCCTGGACTTTTATTTGTCACGTTGCTCGCGGATCACATTTGGTGGGTGGGCTTAGGGTTGATGGGTTTGTTCGCCAGCGGTTCAATCGTGTATTTGCTAAAAGAAGGGAAGGCATTCGCTCGTCTATCCAATCAAAGCGAAGCACGAGTGGCGACGCAAAACGTCTACTGGATTTTAGGTGGGTGGTACGTCTTGATCGTCGGTAGCGTGGCAAGTTATAAACTGGCGGTCCCTTGGTGGACATGGATTCTTGTCCTTGGGATGGCGGTGCTGTTGCCGCTTCTGTATAAACGCTTCAATGAGACTGTCCGAAGCGCGGATGCAGCTCAACCGGTCCGCTCTGAATTGGCAACAGCGAGTGGATTGCTATGAAGATGTTGACGAAACAGGAACGAATCGAGCGTTTGCTCGCACATGAGGATGCGACGTGGCATTGGCGCTATTGGGGTCTCTTCTTCAACCTCATCGTCGTCGCGTTCATCTCGTATCAGACATCGATTTACTTACCGCTCATCCTATTTGCAGTGTATTTGCCGCAATTGTGTGTCGCGTGGTGCAAGACGAAAGTGTTGCTGACATTTAATCCAGATCCTCGCTATCGGCGTTGGGTTTACAGTGATTTCATCGTCGAATGGTTCATTTTTTTACTGTTTCTCTGTCTGCTCGCTGCTCATCACACCGGCTTCCTCACGATTTGGCCACTCCTGACCATCTTAGGAGTCGGCACGATTGGTGGGTTGGTGTTTTCACGTCTGGCCCATCGAGTCATACTGACGTTTGATGCACACCACGTGACGAATCGGATGTTCGACGAAGCGAAAACTGAGCGCTATACGCACCGAAAGACGAGTTCCTGATAGTCGGAACTCGTCTTTTTTCATTTTCAGGACATCGGTCCTTTATGCTCGAGTGCTCGAGGAGTAAGCTTGAGACGTACACAGTATATAGAGAGAATCGAGGAAGAGACTATGTTAGCCATTGTAATTGGACTCGTCATCGGGATTTTGTTACCGATGCAGACGAGCGTGAACTCGCGTCTGCGCACCATCGTCGGGTCACCGTTCGTCGCGTCGTTCCTGTCATTTGCGATCGGGACGACCTTTTTAACGCTCACGTTACTGCTCACCGGGCAGTCATTCGGGATCGAATCATCCATTTTCCAAGGAGAACCGCTTTGGATGTGGTCGGGTGGTTTGTTGGGGGTCATCTTTTTAACGGGGAACATTTTGCTGTTCCCGAGGCTCGGTAGTGTCCAGACCGTCATCATGCCGATTTTCGGACAGATATTGATGGGGCTCTTGATTGACCACTTCGGTTGGTTCAATTCAACCGTCAACGTCCTCACACCGTGGCGCGTGTTCGGGGCACTGCTCGTCTTGCTCGGCGTCGTTGGCACGGTCGCGCTAACGGACTGGATTAACCGTCGCCGCGGTAAACTCGTCGCCACATCGCAGACGGGAACCGGCAATTTGAACGTCTGGCGCCTCGTCGGAATCGGGACCGGGATGATGAGCGCGACACAGACGGCCATCAACGGTTATTTAGGAACGGTGCTCGAATCAGCTTTGAAAGGGGCGCTCGTCTCGTTCGTCGTCGGGACGGTTACGTTACTGCTCATCTTGCTCGTCTTACGGCCGAGCGTTGAATGGCGTGGACTACGCGGTCAGCCGTGGTGGATTTGGCTCGGTGGTATCATCGGGGCCCTGTTCATCGGCGGGAACGTCTTGATCGTACCGATGGTCGGGACCGGCATCGCCGTCGTCATCGTCATTGTCGGCTTGCTGTGCGGGAGTTTGCTCATCGACCGTTTCGGTTGGTTCGGTGCCGCCAAGAACCCGGTCACTGGGATTCAACTCGTCAGTTTACTCGTCATGGTCATCGGGATCATGCTGATTCGTTTATCGTAAAGGAGGAAGACAACATGCGCGGAGTACTGTTCGCCATCAGCGGCGGCTTCTTTTTGACGCTACAGAGCGTCGCCAACGCTCGCATCAGTTCGAGTATCGGGACGTGGCAGGCAGCGACGTTGACGCAACTGACGGGTTTTCTCGTCGCACTTGTCATCATGCTTCTCGTCCGCGACCGGACGTACATCCATATGCGTCGCGTCGAGCCGCTCTATTTGTCAGGCGGCGCGTTCGCTGCGTTCATCTTGTTCAGCAATATGACGGCCGTACATGAGCTCGGCGTCACGCTCACGATTTCGTTGTTCTTGATTGCCCAGCTTGCCCTCGCACTTGTCATCGACTGGCGTGGCTGGTTCGGGATGTTGCGCCGTGACTTGAACCGGACGCAACTGCTCGGGGTCGTCATGATGATCGTCGGGATTCTCGTATTGAAAGGATGACGTGCGATGGAACAGATTGACCGTTATATGAAGCGGTATGGGTTGGATGAGGTGCTCCCATTAGCCGTCCGACCTCAACTTAAGCTCGTCCGTTACGCGACAGGGGAGGCGATTTGCACCCAAGGCGCTAAGGCCGAGCAGCTCCACTTTCTCGTCAGTGGAAAGATTCGGGTGGCCCACACGTCAGCGGCTGGGAGGCGGCTCGTCTTGTCGTTCAAATATCCGCTCGACTTGATTGGCGACATCGAATACGTCCGACGTACACCGTTCTTGAACACGGTCGAGGCGGTCACGCCGGTCGAGATGATCGTCGTCCGCTTCGACGACCTCGCGCGTCATGCCAAGGAGGACGTCACGTGGCTCCACTATTTGTTGGAAGGAATCACGAAGAAGTTCGAGATGAAGTCGCAGTCGATGAGTTTCAACTTGTTTTATCCGGTCGATGTGCGGCTCGCGAGCTATCTGTTGTCGATGACACCGGAAGAGACGACGCTCGGGTCGACCGTGGACGAGTTGACCGATATCGCCGATTTGATTGGGACGAGCTATCGCCACGTCAACCGAACGCTCAAACGGTTCGTGGAACAAGGATTGATTGAACGGGATCGTCGGTCGATTGCAATCATTGATCGCGCCGGGCTGATTGCTGTTGCTGGGGAGAGTATTTATGAATGAGGAGGACACATCATGGCACTTGGGATGATGCTCGCGGTCATGGGCGGCATGCTCGTCTGTGTGCAGAATACGTTTAACGCCAAAGTGAAAGAACGGGTCGGGGCGTGGGCGACGACGACGCTCGTGCTCGCCCTCGGTTTCCTGGCATCGCTACTCGTCGGATTGATCAGTGAAGGCATGGGTCTGTTCGCCGTCACGGGGATGGAGACGTGGTACTGGTTCAGTGGCATCATCGGGGTCGGCGTCGTCATGAGTGTGACGCAAGGCGTCCAACAGCTCGGGCCGAGCCATGCCATCTCGATCGTCATGGTGTCACAAATCCTATTCGCACTCCTCTGGGATACGCTCGGTTGGTTCGGGCTCGAAGCCATCCCGTTCACGTGGAAGACAGCGCTTGGCATCGTGTTAATCGTTGGTGGGGTGCTGTTATTCCAGTTGAGTGGGAAAAAAGAGACGGTCCGCCAAAAAGCAAAGCAAGTTGGTTAAAACGATTTCCGACAAGTTGAACAAGTCTGCCCGTGTTCCTGCCGCTTAACGACAGCTTGGCAATGCGGGCATGTTGTCGTGAGCGAGGCGCGGGGTTGGACGGGGGAACGGTCTCCGAACGATGACGGATAGATGGTATACGAGCGGGTCACGATGAAGCCGACGATGCCGAGTAGAATAGCTAAAATCAGAATATCCATCGAAATACCTCCTAATTATTGGTATGCTACTTGTATATACGGTAAACGATCCGAATTGGTTTCAAGGAGGAATACATTTATGGTGACACGAGAAGAACGAATCGAGCAGTTGTATAAACGAAATAAGACTGGGATTGTCATGTTAATCGGAACATTTTTAATTGGATTGGCGGGGGGACTGTGGTTTTTTACAGGTGGCACCTATGAGCAGGTGGCTGCGTTCGTCTTCTTTTTCGTTGTCGCGCTGCCGCTCAGCTTCGTAGCTTGGCGTAAGACAAGAACGCTTTTGACATTCAATGAGGATAAACGCTATCGTCGCTGGATTCGCTTGAAAGGGTTTCTAAATATCGTCTTATTGATCGGGATGATGGGGATGATGTCGCTCTTTACATCAGGGTTGGTCCTGTTGTCATTGTTCACCGGGACGGTAGTGAGCTTGGCGATTGCATTTCTACTCATCGAAATGGTGATTGATCGACGCCTTCTTCAAATCGATGATGAGCACGTCGTCGATAGTCTGATCGGATTGACAAAACGTGAGCGCTTGAAGCGAAAATGGGAGAACGAATGATGGTCGAGCATAAAAATCGCTTGCTTCAATTGATGCGGTTTGAACAAGTCTCGATTCGTTTATTTGGTCTACTAGTCGCCATCATCATCTTGACCTCGTTTTATCTCAATAGTCGTTACACTTTAACGAACATGCAGGTGTTCGCAGCCTTTTTAGTCATTTACGCATCACTGATTTTATGGGGCTGGTTACGGATGAAGCTATTGCTTCGCTTTAGTTCGGATGAGCTGTATCGCCGATATGTTCGAATCAACTTTTTATTCATCTTCATGACGGTCATCGGGCTCGCGGTATTTATTTGGGGTACAGTCATTCAAAATTTTCAACACGTCACGTATTCATTGCTTGGTATGCTAATCGTCTTGCCTTGTCTTTATTTTGAATGGTGGGTGAATGAGCGACTCAAAAAGATTGATCCAGAACATGTGACGAATCAAGACATTCGCCAATATAGACGTTTGAAGAAAGCAGGGGAACAATGATCATTTGGAACGATATACCGGACGACCCGAACCGGTTGACCGCATTAACGGATGACGTGTTGACTGAAGTGGAGACGCGACTCGGAGTGAAACTGCCGATTGATTATCTCGAGGCGATTCGTATTCAGAACGGGGGATATGTCGAACAGCGCGACTTGCCGATTATATGGAATGGGCAAGCTGACATCGCTCTCGTTGATTCAATTGCTGGAGTTGGTTTAAATAAAGGGCTGATCGAATCGAAAGCTTTATTGACGGAATGGGGTGTCGAGGATGACCGATTAATCGCCTTCGCTGGTGACGGGCACTTTTTCCTCGCATTCGACTACCGTGCGGGCGCGACGCCGAAGATTGCCTATATCGATACGGATACGGAAGAGATTGATGTCTTGTTCGACTCATTCCGTCAATTCACGGAAGCGCTCACGACGGTGGATATGGCAGTATATGAAGAAATGATTCCAGAACCAGGTACTGAAATGAAACAAGGGGAGGCGCTCCTGAACGATGCGCGACGCCTACTCTATAGCGATCATCTAGAAGACAAAAGGATTGGTGCGGTTATTTGGTTCAATGGATTGGATTCACTTGAAGCGGACGAACTCGTTCGTGAGCTGTTGACATGGATGGATGACGAGACGTTACGAGAGACGGCGACAAGCGTCATTCAAGAAGTCATTATTCGACGGAAGCCTTTAGATCAACAACTGTTCGAAGCATTTTTTGAGACGCTCCACAGGCAAGACGACGTCTATAGTAAACAACGCTACGAAGAGACGATGTACATTCTCGATAACGATATTCGAGTTGAGTGAAACGATTTGCCGTTTCCTTTCGTAAAAGAAGGTAACGAGATTTGATTAGGGGGATTGGATGGTTGACCATAACATAAGACTTGAACGCATGATGGAGAATGATCGAAAGCGACAAAAACAAATGTTGTACCCGACGATAGGAATCATCGCACTGTTCATCATCTATTTTTGGGCGACGGACGTCCTCTTGCTGTTGCCAATCATCTTGGTTGGACAGTTGCCCGTGCTGTATAAAGGGTGGCACCGGATGAAGTTGCTGCTCACCTTCAACGACGACGCGCGCTACCAACAGAAAGTACGGTCCGAGTTCGGCTTGGCCGTTGGGAACATCGTGTTTCTCGTGCTGTTGATCGCGAGCTCGATGCTCGGATGGATCACGCTACTCACGCTCGTCATCGTCGTTATCGTCGGTCTGATCACGTTCCTAGCGCTTGGGATTCGCATCGACCGTGAGTTGAAAACGATTGACCCGGAGCATGTGACCGCGACGGAGCTTGGCAAGGCTCAACTCGAGCGCGAAAAACGAAAGTCATCATGATGGGAGTACCTAACTATGGTTAATAAAAATGAACGACTGAAACAAATGGTCGAGAACGACCGAAAGGTGAACCGGACGGCGCTCTTGCTCACGTTCGCAATTTTAGGGATCGCCTTTTTCTTCATCTTTACTCAAGACATCACGGTCGCGACGTTCGCTGTAATCATCATGGCGACGCAATTGCCGAGCCTCTATCGGGCGTGGCATCGGATGAATTTACTGCTTACGTTCAATGACGAGGCACGCTATCAAAAGTTCGTGCGTCTCGAGTTCGGTATCGTGCTTGCGAACGTCATCTTGCTTGGGGTTTTCATCGCCATCGCTTGGGTGATTGAAGGGTCGCTCGTCCTTTTCGCAATCATGTTGCTCGCTCTGTTCATCCCATTCATCTTCTTGTCAGTATGGGTGAACCGGAAAATCGAGTTGATTGACCCGGAGCACGTGACGAATCATGAGCTGCGGACGGCGCATCGCGATGAAGCGAAACGTCAGCTCAAATAAGTAGGCGTTCGATGAGCTATGCAAGTGTTTGACATGCTCTGGTCGCTTGGTACCTTTGCTGTCATGTTAGGCGGAATCGTTGTTGTATTGAAGCTGATTGTTGGAAAATCGAGTTCAGGCAACTAAAAGAAGCATCTGACGTCGTGTCAGATGCTTCTTTTTATGAAAACATACCTACCAATATACCGCAGATGACCATGCCGATCGTATAGAACTTGAAGCGGTGTCGTTCCCAAAATAAATCGGTCATCGTGTCACCGCCACATCATCAATGGAGCCTTCCACCATCTTCACGAACGCCTCGTCCGGGTCGGTCGTCCCGGAGGCGCGCAACCAGTCTTGGAAGTCGCCTTCGTATAACACACGTCCCGCGTGGAGGAAGATGACATGTGCGTCAAATTGCGAAAGGTCGTGTAGCTGATGCGTCGAGATGAGGCACGTCCGTCCGTCTTGGACGAGACGGTGTAACCGCCGCATGATGTGGATCCGCGATGCCGGATCGACCCCGCTCGTCGGTTCGTCGAACAGATAGAGGGAGCGCTTGACCGAGGCGAGTAACGTCACGAACAACCACTTCCGCTCCCCGACAGACATTTTCCCGAGTTTCATCTTCCATAAGTGTTCGAACAGCTCTTGCTCTCGTGCGGTCGAGAGACCGTTCACATACGACTCGAGTTTTTTGAAATCGGGTCGTTTGGACAACCGTCCGATAAAGAAAGCAAGGTCTTTCCCGGTCAGTTCATTGTAGTATAAAATGTTTTGCGTCAAATAGAGCATGTCGGTCGAAGGGACGAGCGACAGCGACGTATGATCGACCGGGAGTGTGCCGGTCATGCAGTCGAATAGCGTCGTCTTCCCGGCACCGTTCAAGCCAATTAAGACGTTGATTTTATTCGGGTGAAGCGTGAACGAGACGTCGTCGAGCACGGGACGTTTCGCTTTCGGATAACGATACGACAGCTGTTGAATGTGCATAAGTTCCTCCTAGCGTGTGACGAGTGAGACGAGATTGAATCGTTTCATGGCGATGAGTCCGATGACGACATAGCCGGTGAGCGAGAGCAAGGTGGCGACGAGATTGAACGAAACGTCGATTTGTGTGACGCCGTGGAGCAGGGCGAGCGACAGTTGATGGAGCGCGTAGAACGGATTGACGTACCCGAACCATTGATCCGACTGTTTGACGGCGAGTAGGAACAGCGGATACATGAGGATGTTCGCAAACTTCATCAGGCTCGAGACTTTCACCGGCAGGAGCGTGATGCTGATACATCCGACTGCTAACGGCAAGCTGCCGAGCAGAAGGAGCAGCGGGGTCACGAACAGGCCGAATGAAAACTGATCGTGGACGAGCGTGACGATGACCGTGAAGATGACGAGGCTGATGGCCGCGAACAGAAGCTGTGCCAAAATGATGGCCGTGACATATGTATATTTGTTCCCGGAAATCATGACGTACGTCTTCATAAGACCGTGCTCGCGCATGCGAGCGAGCTCGAGTGCGACGCCGTTCAAATACGTCGCCAAGATGATGTACACCCAAAAGTACGACAAGTACGTGGAAAACTCAGCGGGTGTCATCGTGTCGATGTTCGGCGGGCTGTACAAGAGTGCGATTGCGAGCGGGATCCCCATTGTGAAGATGAACGGGACGCGGTCGCTGGCGATGACTTTCGCATACATAAAGAAAAAACTCGTAATTTGATGCATTGGCTTCCTCCCGATATGTTGTCAGTATTCTATACCTTTATACAGTATACGGAAAGGAATTGTAAAAAGTTTCAAGTTTGAGGCGAATGCAAAAAAAGAGCTCCCATTCAGTCGTATGAATGAGAGCTCTTCCCTTATTCAGCTCGTGACGACGCCGTCACGTTTCGCAATCTTATCACTCACTTGCTGGCCGCTCAGTGTCACCATCGGCATGCCGCCGCCCGGATTGACCGTGCCGCCGACGAAGTAGAGGTTGTCGTACAGTTCGCTCTGTTTCTTATGCTTGAAGCCACCGTTCCGTTTCTTATCGGCGACGGTCCCATAAATCGCGCCCCGGTCCGAGCCGTATGTCCGCTCGATATCATGCGGCGTCCAGACGTCGCGCGTCACCGTATGTTCGCGCAAACCGTCCAAGCCCATGCGCTCGAGTTTATCGAGGACGCGCTCTTCGAATGCGGCGTACTGTTCAGGAGTGAACGGCTCGTCTTGGATATACGGGATATGCGGCAGGATTTTAATGTTCTCGTGCCCAGGCGGTGCCTGTGTCGGATCGGTCTTATTGACGTTCACCAAGTAAATCGTCGGGTCGTCCGGCAACTCGTGCTGCTCGAAAATCTTGTCCATCTGTTCATGCAAGTTCTCCGAGAAGAAGAAGTTGTGGTGGCCGAGCGCCGGATACTCTTTGTTCACCCCAAGGTGGAGCACGAAGCCGGAGCTGGCCGGTTCATATTTCTCGACGAGCTTATCGACGAACTGTTCGTCCGCCTCGACCATCTTTTGATAGAACGGGATGACTTCCATGTTGGAGACGAAATAGTCGGCCGAACGGAGCCGTCCATCTTCGAGTTCGATGGCCGTCAGTTGCCCGTTCAACGTATGGGCCCGGACGACACCTTGACCGGTATGGAGCTTCACACCGATCTCTTCAGCGAGTTTCGTCAGTCCTTCCGCCAGTTTATGTGTGCCGCCTTCGACGTACCAACAGCCTTGCGCGTGTTGCATGTAAATCATCATGTTGAGGACGGCTGGCGCACTATACGGGGATGAGCCGACATACTTCACGTAATACGACAGCATCGTCCGTAAATGCGGGTTGCTGATTCGTTTGGCAATCCCATCGTACATCGTCGACGTCAAATCGAAGCCGAACAACGTCGAGAAAAGGCCGGTCTGTGCCACCGCTTCGCGCGGCGACTCGAATCCTTCCTTCAAATAACTCTTCTCCGTCGTCTTGTAGATACGCTCGGCATACTTCAACAACTCGCGATACTCACGCATGTCTTTGCGCGACAGCGTCGGGTTAGCGTGCTCCATCACGTCCAAGTCATGGTAGAGATCGAGCACGGTGCCATCCGGGAAGAACGAGCGCCACTCAAGGTCGAGCCGCTTGGTTGGCACATAGTCTTCCATCCGTTTGCCGCTGCCTTCGAATAGCTTCTCGAAAATCTGCGGCATCGTTAAAATCGAGGGACCGAGATCGAAGCCGAACCCATCCTGTTCGAGCCGGTTCACTTTCCCGCCGATGTGATCGTTCTTTTCGTACAACGAGACGTCATATCCTTTTTGAGCGAGCGAGATGGCCGCGGATATCCCGCCGAGCCCTCCACCGATTACAATTACAGACTTGTTCACGTTTTGCATATATGTTTCGCCCTTCTTCCACCATGTATTTTTTAATCTTAAGTAGGAAAGCGTGATGATCTACTCTAACAATTTGCCATCATGTCTCTTATTCCCTGCTTCACGCTGAATGAACATGCATATTGCGCTCGAATGTACAAAAGTGACGAGGAAATGATTCGTCGCATGAATCTCCTGGTCCCTGTTTATACTTTGTTTACATCTTCTGATTATCCTTTAGGTACAACCAAAAGGAGGAATACACAGATGAAGCAGAAATGGAAATGGGGCCTCGGTATCGGGGTGTTAGCGATCACGTTAGGAGCAGGCGTCGCTTTGATGCCGCAGACAGTCGATTATAAGACGGAAGCCGTATCGGTCGAGACGATTGAGAATGTATACACATTCGCGGGACAAGTGACGAACATCGATCAGGAAACAGGGAGGCTGTTCGTCGACGAGCGAGATATCGGCAAAGTCGAGGAAGGGGATCCGTTGACAATTTATGTGGGTGCGCTCGACCTCGAAATCGATGCGACAATCGAATCGATTGCGGATGAGGCAGAACCGATGACGACACCGGGCGCAACGGCTCGCTATGCGATGGACGTTGAACTCCCTGACATCGACGGGTTACGAAATGGGATGACGTTAGAAGGCTCCGTCGTCGCTACCCGCGCCGAAGCAGTAGATACGCTCTCGCTCGACAGCATCACGTTCGAAGAGGAGGATGCCTACGTGTACGTCGAAGGAGACGACGGTCCGATCAAACGCCAAGTCGAACTCGGCATCACGGACGGGAGCCGTGTCGAAATCAAAGATGGTTTGGACGCAGACCGCGTCTTGTTGCTCGATGAAGCGACGAGCGGCGGATTGATGCCTCCACGAATCGGAGGTGCCCAATGACGCTCATCGAAGTCGAGGCGCTCACAAAAACGTACGGGTCTGGCGACAATGAACAGACCGTCTTACGTGGGATCGACCTCAATATCCAAGAAGGAGAGTTCGTCGCCATCCTCGGTCCATCGGGGTCCGGCAAGTCGACGCTCATGAACATTCTCGGTTGTTTGGATGGGTATACGAGCGGGCGGTACCGATTCGGGGACAAGGACGTGACAGGATTATCTGAGACCGAGCTGTCGTTGTTTCGGAACAAACAAATCGGGTTCATCTTTCAACAGTTCAATCTGTTGCCCCGCCTATCCGCTTACGAGAACGTCGAGTTACCGCTCATCTATCAACGGAGCTCGAAGACAGAGCGACATGCGCGGACAAAACAAATGCTCACACGCGTCGGACTCGGCGACAAGCTCGACGCCTTCCCGAACCAACTGTCCGGCGGGCAACAACAACGGGTCGCCATCGCACGGGCGTTGGTGACGAATCCGTCACTCCTGTTGGCCGATGAGCCGACCGGCGCACTCGATCAAGCGAACGGGCGCCAAATCATGGAGCTGTTCCATGACCTGCACGCCGAAGGGAAGACGATTATCATGATCACGCACGACATCGATATCGCGAGAGAGGCGACACGGATCGTCCATGTGCGGGACGGGAAGATTGAAAAGGAGGAACGGGTGCGATGATTCGAGAAAATATACGCATGGCCTGGTTGACGGTCATCAGTCATAAGATGCGTTCCTTCTTGACGATTCTCGGAATCGTCATCGGGACGGCATCCATCATCGCGTTGATGACGGTCATCTCCGGGGTGACCGATTCGATCAATGAAGAAGTGGCGACGTTCGGGGCGGACCGGATGACCGTTCAAATCGAAGACGCGAGCAAGCGCGGCGTCAGCGTCGCCGAACTCGACCGGCTCGAAGCCATCGACGGTGTCAGCTCCATATCCCCGACGACGACCCAGCAGACGGACGTCTATGTGACCAGCCAGACGTCGACGCAGTCAGTAATCGGCAAGAGTGATGCCTATTTCGATGATTCTATCGTCGCGACCGGTCGTGGCCTCACACCACCAGACCTCGAGCAACAGACGCACGTCGCCTTGCTTGGGGATACGCTCGCCAAAGAAGCGTTCCCGACGACGTCACCGCTCGGGGAGACGATTGTCATAGGTGGCATTCGCTATACGGTCGTCGGGACACTCGCCCCGTCATCTGAATTTTCGATGTCGACTGATGAAGCGATTATCATTCCGGTGACGACGGCACTCCACCAGTTTCACCAAAACACGATCGCATCATTCGATATTTACACCGATGCCGGACAATCCGAGACGGTGAACGAAGCGGTGACGCAACAGTTGACGACCGCCTTTAACGGCCGTGACACGTTTACCGTCACGAGCTTTGAGGACGCGCTCGCCTCGATTGATCAAATCAACGCCTTGCTCAGTATGTTACTCGTCGGGATCGCCTCCATCTCGCTCCTCGTCGGTGGCATCGGCATCATGAACATGATGCTCGTCTCTGTGACGGAGCGGACGAGCGAGATCGGGTTACGAAAAGCGTTAGGGGCGACACCCGGAAAGATTCGCCAACAGTTCTTGTTCGAGTCGGTGCTGTTGTCGCTGCTCGGCGGATTCGTCGGCGTGGTCGTGGGCGGACTGCTCGCATTCGGGTTGACGCTCGTCATGGGCGTACCGTTCACGCTCGCCAGTTCGACAATCGGGCTCGCGCTCGGATTCTCGATTCTGATCGGCGTCGTCTTCGGCTATATTCCAGCCCGGAAGGCATCGAATTTGCAACCGATTGAAGCATTACGAAACGCATAAGGAAAGCAGGGGTTCACGATGGTCACCATCCTACTGGTCGAAGACGACCCGGCGCTCGGGGGTCTATTACACGAATATTTGACGACGTCGGGTTACCGCGTCCACTTGGCGGTGGACGGAGAAGCTGCATTGGACGTGCTCGAACGAGAACCGATTGATTTGATGGTCACCGACGTCATGATGCCTCGGCTCGATGGCCGCGAATTGACGGAGCAGTTGCGTGACGCCGGCTACACGTTCCCGATTTTGATGTTGACCGCGCTCGAGACGTTGCCGGATAAGAAGAAAGGGTTTCGAGCTGGGGCCGACGATTATCTCGTCAAACCGGTCGATTTGGAAGAACTTGAGCTCCGCATCGAGGCGATGCTTCGGCGGGCCAACATCTATCGGGAGCACCAGATTCAATTGAACGACTGTGTGTTGGATGAGCGGTCGCTCACTGTGGTCACGCCGTCCGAGACGATTGAGGTGCCAAAAAAAGAGTTCGAGTTGCTGTACCATCTGGCGACGCACTTGAACCAAGTGTTCACGAGACAACAGTTGCTCGATCGGATTTGGGGCTATGAGACGGAGAGTGACGTCCGGACGATCGATGTGCATATCAATCGGTTACGTAGTCGCCTGAAGCATGTCGAGGCGTTCCAAATCAGTACGGCTTGGGGTCTCGGCTATCGGTTGGAGTTGAAGTCATGAAGCGTTTCCTCAGCACAATCTACGGCCGCTTTCTCATCATCTTCTTCGGGCTGTTGCTCATCCCGATCCTGTTGACATTGACACTTTTTTTGACGTTCCAATTCAACTCGTTGACGACGCAAGTCGAGACGATGCTCGTCGAACGGGCCGACAGTATGCGGACGGCATCCGAACGCTATGAGCTCGAGGCCGATGAGGTCGTCGAACTGTTCTCGGAACAGACGCTCGTCATGGCGACGAAACGCTACGAGACCGATGCTTGGTCCGTCTCCGAACGTGCTCGCCTGGAACGGGGAGACGTGTTGACCGTTCGCGATGAACGGTTACCTGCAGTCGTGTTGCTGATTGACGAGACGATTGTGACGTTGACGCCGAATGCGGAGGACAACCCGATTTCCATCTTCCGTGATTTATCACTCCAGACGTTACTCTTGACAGCGCTCGTCTCGAGCGGGTTCGTCCTACTCGCGGTTCGTCTTATGACGCGCCGGATCGACCGTGTCACGGAAGCCGCGAGCCGGGTCGCCTCTGGCGATTTGACGGTACGGGTCCAAGACGGTGGGAATGATGAGATTGGAAAGTTGGCCAGTCAGTTCAATCAGATGACCGAGACGCTCGCGACGAACGAGTCGAAGAATGAAGAGTTGACGTCGATTATGGCCCACGAGTTCAAGACGCCGGTCGCCTCGATCCTCGGGTATGCGACGATGTTGAAACGGGTGGACGTCTCGTCCGAGAAACGTATCGATTATGCGACGATGATTGAACAGGAAGGGAAGCGCTTGTCGCGCTTGTCGCGCGATTTACTCCGTCTCGCCAAACTCGATCACACGGTCGTCGGTTTAGACTTGACCCGTTTCTCGCTCACCGAACAGATTCGGGACAGTATCTTGTCATTCGAGCGCGAATCGACAAGGAAACGGCTGAAATGGGTCGTTGATTTGGATGAGATTGACATGGTCGGGGATGCCGGGTTACTGCAACAAGTGTGGATGAACTTGCTTCAGAATGCGATGACCCATGCCTACGAGAAAGGGAAAGTGCGAGTCCGCTTGATGCAGACGTCCGAAGCAATCGTATGTGAGATTCAAGACGAGGGGGAAGGCATGACGCCGGAACAAGTGAGCCGGATGTTCGAACGGTTTTACCAAGCTGATAGCTCGAGACATCAAGGCGGCTCGGGGCTCGGCATGGCGATTGTTCAAAAGATTGTCACGTTGCATGGCGGACAGATTCAGGTGAATAGTGAGGTGCAGGTCGGAACGACGGTGACTGTCACGTTGCCGCTTCGAAGAGACAGGTTATGATGACCTGTCTCTTTTTATGGCTTCAGGCCGCCTGCCGTGAGCGGGCCTTCGAACGTGATCGTGTAGATGATACGGGCGATGTCCTCGGCCGTTTCAGGTCGGTCGTTATACAGCCATTCGTAAATGACCCCCATATGCGCCGAGGAGATGTAAGACACGAGATAGTCGGCCGGAACGAGTGCTTTCGTTGCATCGAACAACACCGTCGGGGAACGTTGGAATAGCGCCGCGTGCATATACGACCGGAGCCGGGCCTGGAACTGAGGGTCCCCGTTTGGCCCGAGGAGCGGTTTCATCAAGATTTTATTGTCTTCGATGAAGCGGATGAACGGGACGAGCAGCTCATGAGCGGCCGGTCCACGCTGGTCACCGAAGACGCGTGGAATCTGTTTGACCAGTTTCCGTTCGGCCTCGTGGAAAATGACTTCAATCAACTTTTCCATCAAATCGTACTTATCCACATAATGACTATAAAATGTCCCGCGATTGATGCCGGCCCGTTCGGTGATGGCTTTCACCGTGACTGCTTCGAATCCTTGCTCGTCCATCAAGTCTAAAAAGGCCGTCTTGATTAATTGTTTCGTTCGCGTGATGCGTAAATCTTCATGTCCCATCTGTTTTTTCTCCTTTATCCAACACTTGAGTGCGAACTGTCTGTTAAGCGACACGATGGCCGATATTGCCGATTGTTGAGCTGTCGACTGGGGTCTATACTGAACCTATAAACCAACACGGTGTCTATTAATTTAGTGTACTCGAACAAGGCATCGAAAAGGAGAATGAATATGAATATTCAACTAAACGACATCAGTAAATCGTTCGGCGATCAGTTGGCCATCGACCATGTCGGTTTTACGATCAACTCAGGGGACATCTGTTGCCTGCTCGGCCCGTCCGGTTCGGGGAAGACAACGCTCATCCGGCTGATGATTGGTGCCTTGGCCGCAGACAAAGGAACGATTCGCATCGGTGAGACGGTCATGCCGAACATGGACATGCTTCACAGCATCGGCTTCATGCCACAAAACGATGGGTTATACGAAGATTTGTCGGCCGAAGCGAATCTAGAATTCTTCGGCTCCATCTATCAACTCGGCAAAACGAAGCTCCAGCAGCGCATCACCGACGTGCTCACACTCGTCGATTTGACGAACGATCGGAAAAAGCTCGTTCGGAACTTCTCGGGCGGGATGAAAAAACGACTGTCGCTCGCCATCGCCATCCTGCATCAGCCGGACGTCTTATTTTTAGACGAGCCAACGGTCGGCATCGACCCGATCTTGCGCCGTCAAATCTGGGATCAGTTTCAGGCGATTCGCTCGAGCGGGACGACCATCATCGTCTCGACGCACGTCATGGACGAAGTACTCGAATGTGACCGGGCCGCGCTCATCTATAACGGTCGCTTGATCGCTTACGACACGGTGCCGCATCTGTTAGCGCAAACGGAAAACGGTCGTGTCGAGGAATTGTTCCTCATCGCCGGTCGAGAAGGAGGGGAACAGCATGCGTAACTTAGCGAAACGCGTCATTTTTCAGACGCTCAACGACAAACGGAGTGTCGCCTTGATTTTGATTGCCCCGCTTCTCATCTTGACGCTCGTCTACTTCTTGCTCGGAGACTCGGATTACGTACCGGTCGTCATGCTCGATGAGAACGCACAAACGCAACTCGTCGAGGCGTTCGAAGCCGAGACGCTCGACGTCCGTTTGGATACGGTCGATGACCCATTCGAATATTTGGAAGACAATAAAGACGTCGATGCGGTATTTGAAGCGACACCGGAAGGGACGACGATCACGCTCCGGGAACCGTCGACGAAATCTTCGAAAGCGGTGCGGGAGATTCAAACGGCGCTGTCGACGTTGAATCCCTCGGCTGATATCGAAATGAATTATGTATACGGGGAAGAAGGTCAATCGACGTTCGATTCGTTCGGCTACGTGTTCTTGTCACTGTTCTCGTTCTTCTTCGTCTTCATTCTATCCGCGATGGCGCTCGTCAAAGAGCGGAGCGGTGGCACGCTCGAACGTCTGCTCATGACACCGATCAAACGCGGACAGGTCATTCTCGGGTACACACTTGGCTACGGCGTGTTCGCGGTCGTTCAGTCCGTCTTCATCGTTCTGTATACAATTTACGTGCTCGGTCTGACATCGCTCGGCAATATCGGTTGGGTCATGTTGGTCATGCTTCTCATGGCCGGGACGGCCGTCTTGTTTGGCGCGACGATTTCGGTGTTCGCCCGTTCTGAGCTTCAAGTCGTCCAGATGATCCCGTTCACCATCATCCCGCAAGTGTTCTTCTCCGGCCTGATCCCGCTCGACTTGATTCCGTACGGACTTGGCAACTTGAGCTACATCATGCCAATCTTTTACGGGGCGACGGCCATCAAAGAAGTGATGGTATACGGCAGCGGTTTCTCTGGAATCTGGATTTACCTGCTCGGCTTGGTCGTCTATGCCGGGATACTCTATCTCTTGAACATGCGAGCACTCGGGAAATATCGGGGGCATTGAGTCATAACGCGAGGACCCAATCTTGTAACTGTTGAAATGCCGGGACTTGTCCGGCTAAGCGAATCACGACAAACCAGGCCCCTGTGTAAAGCAAGGCCGAGATGGCATTGTACAGCGCATACGTCCGAAACTTGAGCGACGTGAAGCCAGCGATGTAGTGCAGCGGATGACGCAGGCCTGGAATGAAGTAGGAGACGAGGACGATTCGTGACCCGTACCGCTCATATAATGTCTTCGCCCGATTCAAGTAGCGTGAGTTGCGTCTAGAAGACGGGATCACGCGATGAAGACCGCGGCCGATAAGATAAAACCAGCTGAATGCGAGGGTGAAGACAATCCAAGTCGTGATGAAAAGCGCCCAATCCGGCGTCGTTACAGTCAAATGAGTAATCATTAACACGTCGTCTGATAATGGGGTAAACATGATGCCGACGGCGAGCATCACGTATTGCGTCAATAATTCCATAATCGTTCACTCCTTACCTTGTCTAGTATGACCCGACAAACGTAAGGAGTGTTTAGCGTCATCTTAAGAAATCTTAAGAAGTTCGACAGAAACCGTTGCGATCCGCTCGGTACACTTAAGATAAATGGACAAGTTGACGTGTAGGATGGAACAGAAGAAGAAAAAAGATGCTACGCTAGGTTCAATCGAGACGAAGTTTGAAGTCGTACATGAATCGTACGTTTAACGCGTACTCAGGCAAGGAGGAAGAACATGCGGTCACAACCGACCATTCTCATCGCCGATGACGATGAGGCTATTCGCGAGTTGCTAGCGATTTATTTGAAGAACGAAGGATATGGGCTTCGTTATGCGAAAACAGGCCAAGAGGTGCTCGACATCGTCGCGCGTGAACCGATTGATTTATTGATTCTTGACTGGATGATGCCCGTCATGGACGGTATCTCCGCATGCATCGAGATTCGAAAGACGCGGTTCATGCCCATCTTGATGTTAACAGCGAAGACGAGTGATCTCGATTTGATGCAAGGGATTTCTGTGGGGGCGGATGACTATATGAAAAAGCCATTCAATCCGCTCGAAGTGACGTTACGGGTCAAGTCGTTGCTCCGTCGTTACCGCGATTATGGAGCCGACCAAGCAACCCAAGCCGGTAAAGTCGTGTTCCAAGAAGTGACGCTCGACCTGCAAACACGGCAATGCCAAAAAGGAGAGGAATTGATTCGTCTCACCCCAAAGGAGTTTGATATTCTCGCTTATTTCATGCGCCATCCGAATCAAGTGCTGACGGTCGAACAGATTTATGAGGCGGTATGGGGTGAGGACGCATTCGAAGTCGATAATACGGTGATGGTGCATATCACTAAAATTCGAGAAAAGATTGAAGATACGCCGCGAAAACCCTCGTACATCAAGACCGTTTGGGGCGTGGGGTATCGTTTATGAGACAGCGGCAGTGGGATCGTTTGCTCGTCAAGTTGATTGGGATTATTTTAGTCAATGCTCTCATCGCCACGATTGCCTTTTTAATCATGGGCTACTCGATCAGCATGTATTATATTCGGAACGGGACCACGCCTGAGCCGTTGACGTCCAATCTTGCCTTTTTGACCGTGACGTTCATCACGATTTTCATTTTCATCATCGGCTTCTCCTTGATGATGCGAAAAACGTTACGGAAAATCACGTATTTGTCGAGCGAGATTGAGCAAATCGCCAGTGGCGACCTCGGTCGGACGGTCGAGGTGGAAGGGCGGGATGAACTGGCTTCACTCGGGCAAAGCGTGAATTGGATGTCCCAGCAGTTGCAGCACCTGTTCGAAAAAGAGCGCGCCCATGAAGAGGAACGAAACCAACTGTTCTCGAACCTCTCCCATGATTTACGGACACCGCTGACAAGTATTCGTGGCTACCTACAATTGTTAGAAAGCGAACGGGCCATGACGGACGTCGAACGGAGTCATTTCAACGTGTTGAATGAGAAAACGGCCCAGCTCGAGCAGTTACTCGAACAGTTGATGGACGTGAATCGCTTGTATTCTTCTCAAGTGATTCTATCGAAACATCAAGTGAATATTAGTTTATTGACAACGCAGCTCGTTCACGAGATGGGTCCCTTGTTTGAAGAAGCGAACCATCACATAACGAGCCATGTACAACCCGACCTTTACATCGAAGCCGACCAAGACCAACTCATTCGCGTGTTTCAAAACTTGATGTCGAACGCATTGAAGTACGCAACACCGGATGAGCCGATTGAATTGACGCTCGTTCAACAAGACGACCACGTATTGTGGCAACTGCGTAATCAGACGACACCCCAGACGATCGCGTCCATCGATCATTTATTTGACCGAACATATCGGGTGGACGCATCCCGAGGTGAGACACCAGGGGATGGACTTGGCTTATCCATCGCACGTCAAATCATGATTCTGCATGAAGGCATGCTACAGGCGTATCCCTTAGCAGGAGACCGGATCTGTTTTGAGGCCAGCTTTCCAATTGAACGAGGAAGCGATGCAACGAGTCACTAAGGGCGTTGCTCGCTGTATAGCGGGCGCGACCGAGTTGGACAAATGAAAAAAGCATCCGAGCAGATGCCCGAATGCTTGTTAACGTTTAAGTAGTAAAGCGACGCCCGTCACGAGAAGTGCGAGTCCGCTAAACAGTCGTATTTGGTTGCAAGTCACTATCCTTCACCCCTATATTCAAGATCATCCTCTAATCAGAATAATCTAAATCGTTAAAAAAGGAAACAAAAACCAGTTTCCTTACGTAAGATAGAAGTGAGGTGATGAGAAATGGAGAAACAAGCACGAATTCGAACGATTCAACTGTATCAAAAAAGATGGATGCCTTTGCACGTATCGGTCGTCATCGCGGTCGGGATCTCATTTGCGTTATTGGTCATGAACGAGTTTCAAACGGGTTATGGGGTCGCGTTTTTAGTGGGGCTCGTCGTGTTAAGCTATTTAGAATGGCGTGAAAGCCGATTTATGCAGCGTTTGACAGAGGAACCGCACGTTCAAACACTCATTCGTCGTTCCTATATGGGACGAAACGCCATCTCGTTGCTCGGCGCGATGGGGTTCTATGTTTTATTCAAGGCCGGGCTACAGTCCAATTTTTTCTTATGGATGACCATTGTATTGTGTACATTTGCTACTCAAACGATGACGACGATGTATTACGAACGTAAAATTCGGCAGCATGACCCGGAACATCCGAATCGGCACGATTTGAGTTTTACAAAAGGATAGACAGCAAACAAGCCGCCCTGTTCAGGACGGCTTGTTTCATTAATTCAATTCGCTTTTTTGAGTTCTGCTGTCTCTTCTTTAAAATCAAGTTTTTTCACGTCAACTCGTTTCACGAAGAACGCAAGCACGAGCGCCAAAATGTTCATACCGAGAGCGACATAGAATGAAACTTGAATCCCTGACAGTAACGCTTGCTGCGTCAACGCGCCCATCGCACTCTCGGTGAGTGTCGCTGGGTCGACGCCGGTCATGAGCGACTCGGCCTCTGTTTTCGTGACCGAGTTCATGATGGTGACGAGGACGGCTGTTCCGATTGCACCGGATACTTGTTGGGCCGTGTTGTTGATGGCCGTCCCGTGCGGGTTGAGATGCGTTGGTAGCTGGTTAAGACCGTTAGTTAAAATCGGCATCATGACCATCGACATCCCGAACATGCGAAGCGTATACGTCGTGACGATATACGTGTACGTCGAATCGAGTTGGACGTGGGCGAGCATATACGTCGAGATGGCCGTGATGGTGAGACCCGTGATCGAGAGCAACTTCGGTCCGAACTTATCGAACAGTTTCCCTGTAATCGGGGACATGATAGCCATGATAATGGCACCCGGTAACAACATGAGTCCAGAGTCGAGCGGCGAGATGCCCCGGACGCTTTGCACATAGGCCGGTGTCAAAATCATCCCAGAGAACATGGCGACAGCGTTGACGATTGCGATGATTGAAGCGAGTGCGAACATCGGATATTTGTACGCTCGTAAGTCGAGGAGTGGTTTCTCCATATTGAGCTGACGGATGACGAAGGCGATTAACGCGACGAACCCGACGATCATCGTCGTCAAGACGATCGGGTTATCCCAGCCGTCTGAACTCGCTGAGCTGACACCGTACAAGACGCCACCGAACCCGAGCGTCGATAAGACGAGTGACAAGTAATCGAGCGATTGCTCTTTATTTTGGACCATGACGTTTTCGGCTTTCCAGATGGCAAGGCCGAGGCCGATGATGGCGAGCGGGAGAATCATCTCGAACAAGACGCGCCAGTCGTAGTACTCGACAATATAACCCGAGAGTGTCGGACCGATGGCTGGTGCTGAGATCATGACGAGACCGAAAATCCCCATCGCCGTTCCGCGTTTTTCACGCGGAAAACTGACGAGCATGACGTTCATGAGGAGAGGGCCCATCGTCGAAGCACCGACCGCTTGAATCATCCGACCGGCGAGTAAGACGCCGAAGGTTGGAGAGAAAGCAGCGATAGCCGTCCCGAGGGCGAAAATCGCCATCGAAGTGATGAAGAGGCTCCGGTTTGAGAACCGGGTGATCAAGTAGGCCGATGCCGGGACGAGTACGCCCGTCACGAGCATAAAGCCGGTCGCGAGCCACTGCACGGTCGAGTAATCAGCAATCTCCAAATCGACCATGATTGATGGGAGCGCGACGTTCAATAAAGAGTTGTTGAGGAAGGCGATAAACGCCCCGACAAAGAGGACCGCGAGCATGAGATACGGCGGTTTCTTTTGGAATTCTGGTTTCATACGAGTTGCTCCTTTATTTTCTAAATAGTTATATACTAGTAAGTGTCGATGTCATGATTTTATACCCACCGTATAAATAAATCAACCATTTTGTACTAAGGGTTCAAAATGGTATACTTAAGCTAGAATTCAGATAGAACGGAGCAATCAGTATATGAAGGATAAGAAACGAAAAGTTGCTGACGTGGCCATGGCTTTGTTCATTGAGAACGGAGTCCAGCAGACGTCGGTCCAAGAAATCATCGAGCGGGCCAACATCTCTAAAGGCACGTTCTACAATTACTTCGCCTCGAAGACGGACTGTGTCGCCAACATTCTCGAAAATTTGCGCTATGACGCCGGCCAACGACGGATTGAGATGCAGATGGGACGTGACAAGCGCGACAAGGACGTCTTTATCGAGCAGATTTCCATCCTCATTCAATTGAATGAAGAACGGAACCTCCATGCCTTATTCGAGTCGATTATGTCGGCGAATGAGCCCGAATTGAAAAAGCTCGTCCTCCAACACCGCGTCTATGAAATCGAGTGGCTCGCCATGCGCCTGACGGAGATTATCGGGGAAGCGATTCGCCCGTATTCGGTCGAGTTGACGGTGCTCTTCAACGGGATGTTGCAACATATCCTGTTCACACTCCGGATCACGAACACGGCCTACTCGATTCAGCGATTGATTCGTAATTTGTACGCCTACGTCGAACTGATGGCGGCTCGGATGGTCGACACTGGAGAACATATCCTGAACCCGGTCACGGTCGACCAAATGCGCGGGACGACGGATAAGAATCTCGTCACGAAAGAGGAGCTAATCGAGATGGCAGCGCGCATCCATGAGCACGTGAAAATGACCGAGGAACAAGCGGATTTGTTTGAAGCGATCACATACGAGCTCCATCAAGACCGGCTTCGGAAAATCGTCCTCGAACAGTTGCTCAAGCCGTTCCAACGTTTGTTCAAAGGGGAGACGGGAGAGACGGAAGTACAAAAGTTCACGAACCTCGTTTGGTTATACACGCGGACACACTAACGACAAAAAGTGACTTTATCCGTTAATATAGAAGAAACACGGTACGAAAATAAATCTCAAAATATTCCACGAAAAAGAATTGATTCCTACAAATTCATGCGCTACAATCAAATTACCGAAAGCGCTTTCGGGAAGAGGAGAATGACATGGGTACGATTTATGATTTAGCTAAAAAAACCGGCTTTTCGATCACGACCGTCTCTAAAGCGTTGAACAACTATAAGGACGTCAGCGAAAAGACGAGAGCCAAAATATTACAAGCTGCGGCTGAGATGGACTATCTGCCAAACGCACACGCACAGTCGTTATCGACGAAGAAATCGTGGGCGATCGGGGTCATGTTCTCAGAAGCGAACGAAGTCGGAATGAAGCATCCATTCTTCAACGGCATCATTGAAAGTTTCCGTCACGCGACCGAGGAGCACGGCTATGATTTGATTTTCGCCTCGCGAAACCTCCGGAACCGTGACATGAGTTATCTCGAACACTTCAAACATCGAGCCGTCGATGGCATCGTCGTGATTTGTTCGGACCGGATGGACGAGCAAGTACAAGAGCTCATGCAAAGTGACATCCCGATCGTCGTGGTCGATATGGATAGCGCCAACTGTAGCGTCGTCTATTCGGACAACACGGAAGGTGCCCGCATGGCTGTAAACTACTTGTACGAGTTAGGACATCGCCACATCGCGCATATCGCCGGAGATTCGTCGATTGACGCTGGTGCGGCCCGGGTGAAAGGGTATGAGCTTGCGATGCATGCACTCGATTTACCGATTCAACCCAATCACTTGGTCAACGCCGGATTCTTCTCAGTCGAAGAAGGCAAGCAGGCGATGGAAAAGTTATTACAACTGGAGTCACCGCCGACAGCAGTCTTCGTCGCAGGCGACCAAATGGCCATCGGGGCCATCGAAGCCGTCCATGAACACGGTCTCCGGGTCCCGGAAGACATCTCGATTATCGGCTATGACGACATCGAGATGATCAAGTACATCACACCGAAGCTGACGACGATTCGTCAAGATACAGACGAAATCGGAGAAGCGGCGGCCGAGCTGCTCATCGAGCAGATGACAGCCAAAGAACGCCGGACTGAACGTCGCGTCATCCCAGTTCGGTTAATTGAACGGGCGTCCTGCGCACCGGTCAAAAAGTAAACAAGTCACGATGATCTTTCGAAGTCGCTCTGTTCGCTTCAGCGGACTGGAGAGAAGAGAGCGATTTCGAAAATCATTTACCCTAAATCGAAACCGCTTTCGATATTTTATTTCAGTATTTCCGAAAGCGCTTTCGACAAATCATTACCTCTTTTTGTAAACGCTTTCTAAAACACTTAAAAGGATGGGTTCACACATGCGTAAAAAATTAGTCAGCTTACTCTCAATCGGAGCACTATCAGTCGGCGTCTTGGGCGCTTGCTCAAACGACGAAGAGACTTCAGGTTCTGGGTCAGGTTCTAAAGACGACGTTCTCAAAGTTTGGTCGTTCACGGATGAGCTCAAAGAACCAATCAAAACATACGAAGAGAAGAACGGCGTCAAAGTCGAATTGACAATCGTTCCAATCGCCGACTATCCGACAAAACTTAAGCCGGCACTTGAGAGCGGCGTTGGGGCACCGGACGTCTTCACAGGTGAGATTGCGTTCCTCAAACAATGGGTTGACGCTGGCTACTGGGAAAACCTTTCAGACGAGCCGTACAACGTCAATGAAATCTCAGACGACTACATTCCATACGTCTTCGACCTCGGGAAAGATAAAGATGGCAACGTGCGCGCTCTTTCATGGCAAACGACACCAGGTGGCGTCTACTACAAACGTAGCTTAGCAAAAGAAGTCCTCGGCACAGACGATCCGACTGAAATCGGCAACATGATGAGCTCGATGGACGGCGTCTTCGAAGTGGCTGAGAAGATGAAGCAAAAAGGCTACAAAATGTTCCCAGACGAAGGCGCGATCCGTTGGTTCTCACAAGGCGCGAACCCAGAAGCATGGGTAAACGACAAGAACGAACTCGTGTTGACAGAAGACAAAATCAACTACATGGACTATGCGAAAGAACTTCGTGAGAAACAATACACGGCACTCGCTCCAGAATGGTCACCATCTTGGTTCGAAGGGATGTCGAAGCCAATCAAAGTGAAAGAAGGCGGCAAAGAAACGGAAACAGAAGTCTTCTCTTACGTCCTTCCGACATGGGGCCTTCACAGCGTCTTGAAAGACAGCGCGAAAGATACAGCCGGTGACTGGGCAGTCACGAACGGTCCAAGCCCGTACTTCTGGGGCGGCACATGGCTCGGTGTTTACGAAGGATCGAAAAATAAAGAAGCTGCTTACGATTTCGTGAAGCTCATGACACAAGACGAAGAGTTCTTGACTGGCTGGGCTGAAGAGACAGGCGACGTCCTCGCTTACAAACCAGTTACCGACAAAATCAAAGACGACTTCAGCGATGAGTTCCTCGGCGGACAGAACAACTACGAGTTCTTCCTCGACCAAGCGGATGAAATCACACCGGGAATCGTCACGAAATACGACCAACAGCTCGACACGCTCTACGGCGCTTCAGTCCTCCAGTACGTAGAAGGCAAGAAGTCGAAAGAAGAAGCGATCGAAGAGTTCAAGAAACAAGCGAAAAACGCTTACCCAGACATTACAGTTGACTGAGGCCAGCTAACCCGTGGGGGGATTTCCCCCCCTTTGAGGGTTGCTAGGGAAGGAGTAACACGACGTGAAAAAATTAGACCGCTATGGCTATGCCTTTATTGCCCCGTTTTGGGTCGTCTTTTTGACATTCAGTATTTATCCGGTCTTCTTGACCCTGTACTACAGCTTTACCAACTATACCGGCAGCCCGGGAGAAGAGGTCGTCGGATTCGCCAACTACACGCGACTCTTGACGGATACGTACTTCATCGAGGCGTTCGTCAATACGATCAAGATTTGGGGAGTAAACTTTGCCTTACAGATCGGTCTTGCACTGGCTCTCGCGCTCCTGTTCTCAGATCTTCGTCTAAAATTGAAGGGCCTCGCGTTCTTCCGTTCATTTTTCTACTTGCCTAACTTGATCACGATCAGTTCGGTCGCGCTCTTGTTCGGAATCTTGCTCGACTGGCAGCACGGTTCACTCAACATGATCCTCTTGAAACTAGGAATCATCTCGGACCCGATCAACTGGTTATCGCAACCGGTGACGGCACAACTGTCCGTCTCGCTCATTTTGACATGGATGTGGTTCGGTCACTCGTTCATCATCGTCATGGCCGGCGTGTCGGGGATTTCAAAAGATTTCTTCGAAGCTGCCCATATCGATGGCGCGAACCGTTGGCAAATGTTTACGTTCGTCACACTGCCACTACTTAAACCGATTCTCTTGTACATCATGATCACATCGCTCATCGGTGGACTTCAACTGTTCGACCTTCCGCTCCTCTTAACGGATGGAATCGGCGCACCAGATGGCTCATTGAACACGATGGTACTTTACTTGTACAACCAGGCATTCAAGTATAACAACTACGGCTATGCGGCAGCGGTCGCTTACGGCTTGTTCTTGATCACACTCGTCTTCTCGGCGATTGTCTTCAAAGGCATGTTCCGTAAAGAACGCGCTGCGCAGAAGGGAGCATAAGCAATGGAACAAAATGCAGAATCACGGCGTATGCTCGCCGACAGCGAAGTGCAGCCGCCACGCAAAGAGACACCGCGTCAAGTCGATCCGCCGCAACAAAAGCAAAAGAAAAAACTGTTCAGCCGTGGTGTCATCTATACGGGCTTGATCGTCTTGACGATCGTCTGCTTCATCCCGTTCCTCATGATGCTCGTCAACGCGACACGGACGAACGGAGAAATCATGTCTGGTTTCTCTCTTCTCCCGGGGACGGCACTCATCGAGAACTATGCGATTTTGAGTGACTACATCAACATCTGGAACGGCTTCAAGAACAGCTTGATTATCGCCGTTCTCGTCACACTGTTATCTGGTTACTTCTCGGCGATGACCGCGTTCGGTTTTGCGTTCTACGACTTCAAAGGGAAAAATGTGATGTTCATCTTCATGCTCGTCATGATGATGGTCCCAGGCCAACTCGGACTCATCGGGTTCTACGAGATTTCGAAGACGCTCGGGATTCTCGATTCGTTCATCCCGCTCATCATTCCGTCAATCGCGAGTCCGTTCGTCGTCTTCTTCATCCGGCAGTACACGCAGGCCACGCTTCATGTCAGTATGATCGAAGCGGCCCGAATCGATGGGGCGAGCGAGCTTCGCATCTTCCATACGATCGCGCTCCCGATGATGATGCCGGCTGTCGCCACGATGTCGATCTTCACGTTCATCGGCTCATGGAACAACTACTTGATGCCGCTCGTGCTCTTGTTCTCACCAGAGAAGTACACGTTACCGGTCCTCATGGGCTTCCTGAAAGGCTCACAAGTCGCCGAGAACCTCGGTGCCCTTTACCTCGGTATCGCCATCTCGGTCGTGCCGATCATGATCGCTTTCTTGTTCATGTCGAAGTATATCGTCAGCAGTATCTCGGCTGGTGCGGTCAAAGAATAACTAGAGAGAAAAGAGGAATGGACTATGCAGTTTAACAAAGACTTTGTCTTCGGCACCGCGACCTCGTCGTATCAGATTGAAGGCGCGCATAACGAAGACGGGCGTACGCCGTCGATTTGGGACATGTTCTGCGACATCGACGGACGCGTGTTCGAGAAGCATAACGGTGACGTCGCGTGTGACCACTACCATCGCTTCGAAGAAGACATCCAGCATATCAAACAGCTCGGTGTCGACACGTATCGCTTCTCGATCGCATGGCCGCGCATCTTCCCGGCGAAAGGTGAGTTCAATCCGGCTGGGATGGCGTTCTATAAGACGCTCGCGACACGCCTCCGTGAGGAAGGTATCAAGCCGGCCGTCACGCTCTACCACTGGGATCTCCCGATGTGGGCACATGAAGAAGGTGGCTGGGTGAACCGCGACTCGGTCGACTGGTTCCTCGACTACGCCAAAGTATGTTTCGATGAGCTCGACGGCATCGTCGACTCATGGATCACGCACAACGAGCCATGGTGTGCCGGCTTCCTCGGTTACCATCTCGGTGTCCACGCACCGGGGCATCGCGACATGAACGAAGCGGTCCGCGCCGTGCACCATATGCTCCTCTCGCACGGAAAAGCGGTCGAACTGTTGAAGCAAGAGTTGAAGTCGACGACACCGATCGGGATCACGCTCAACCTGTCACCGGTATACGCCAAGACGGACTCGGCAAATGACCGACTCGCCCAAAACAACTCGGACGGTTATTCGAATCGCTGGTTCCTCGACCCGGTTTTCAAAGGTCAGTATCCGGTCGACATGATGAACTTGTTCGCGAAATACGTGCACACGTATGACTTCATCAAACCAGGTGACATGGAGACAATCTCGACAGAGTGCGACTTCTTCGGCATCAACTTCTACAGCCGCGGACTCGTTGAGTTCAGCGCGGCGAACGACTTCATGACGGTGGCTGCGTACTCCGATTACGACAAGACGGGCATGGGCTGGGATATCGCCCCGAACGAATTCAAAGACCTGATCCGTCGCTTACGTAACGAGTACACAGACCTTCCAATCATCATCACAGAGAACGGCGCGGCTTACGACGACGTGCTTGAGAACGGCGAAGTCCATGACGATAAACGCATCGACTACGTCAAAAAGCACCTCACAGCCGTATCCGACTTGAACGACGAAGGCATGAACATCGCCGGATATTACCTCTGGTCGCTCATGGACAACTTCGAATGGAGCTTCGGTTACGAGAAACGCTTCGGCATCCTCTACATCGACTTCGACACGCAAGAGCGCGTCTGGAAAGACAGCGCGAAATGGTACGCTGGCGTCATCGGCGACCATAAAGCCAAACACGCGGATAGCGTCGAGGCGTAAAATTGATCCATCCCTGCCGCTACAGGGATGGATTTTTTGTGTGGAACTTATTCCAGGGGGGAACGTATAAAGGGAGACCAGGAATGAAAGGGAGAGTTCAGATGAAACGTGAATATGCGACGTATGAAGTGACAGGATATGATGATAAAGGGAAGATCAAGTTCATCCACTTGAAGGAAGGCGAATTCGTCTTACCGGTCGAGATCAAAGGCGACGACTTAACGAAGATCAAGAAGATGATGGAGCTCAATCCAGGAGTGACGGTCATCGTCCATGCGGCGGTCGATCAGAAACGATTACGTCTCCAAGAGATTGACGGTTATTCACTCAGAAAGGACGGATGACGATGGCACTCACGAAATTGGCGTCTCGTGACGGACTGATCGATCTGTCGATTGAAAGTTATGCGTACGCCTATCCGGACGCCGACAACATCTATGATGCGGCGTGGCATCAGAATTGGGTCGGGCTGCACACGCCGGACCACCGCATCACGTTCGACGACATCATGCTCGACAGTCTGCTCGTGGCGCATTACATACCACTTTTCGAGTCGTTCGTCGCGGGTGATGTGCAGGCAGTCATGTTTGCACCGACAGAACCGTTCATCAGCTTGACGTTGACGAGACGGGACGCGGATGGGGATGAAGTATATGTGCGAGGCCATCTGGAGCACCCGATTGGGGGCGAGACAGAAGAGCTTGATTTTGCGTTCGAGACGTCGGTTTTAAGCGTGGAGCAGTTCTTACAAGGGTTACGGGAGATGTTGCGTGAATTCCCCGTTCGAAAGGTTGAATGAAAAAACGCCATGACGACGACCGTCATGGCGTTATGTATGTAGTTTCGATGTGTGCGCCCGATACTTACCTAACGAATAGGCAGCACACAGAAGGAAAATCGTATGTAGACCGATGCCGATCAACATCGCATGCGGAATGATGGACTTGAAGCCAAGCCCGAAGGCGAGCGCTGCGCTCGATAAGATCATGAAGCTAGGGGTGTAGTTTTTCAAATCAAATCTCTCCTTTACTAGAGGTTATAGGGTGACGTTGTTTTCCAAAATGATAGCCGGCGAGTAAAAGGAATGCCGTGCTTAAAAACAACGGATAGACAGATTGGGTTGCAAGACCGACAAAGCCGGATATGCTTGATAAGAAACAGAAGAGCGAAGTGTGATTCAGTTTCATTGTTTCCCAACTTTCTTAGGTAAGATAAGAGAAATCAAGATTATGACAATCGAGATGGCATAAAAAATAAGCAAGAAATCTCTCATTTCGTCTCTGGATATATGCATTCCACTGATCAGAGCAATTGATAAACCAGACGTAGGCAAAATAGCGATAGCAAACGCGATTCATTGCCATATCTTTCTCGTCATGTAATCCCTCCCTCATTCCACCAGTGTCCACTTTCTTACTTGTTTCCCTAAATATAACAGCCCTTCTCATCACTGAGAAGGGCTGTTGTTTTTTGCTTAGGCTGACGCTTTGTCTGATTCTTCTTGTGCTTTCAACTCTTCACCGTACGAGACGCGGTCTTGCATGCGGACGAACGGGAGGTAGACGGCTACGGCCATGGCGATCGTTGCGATCTGTAAGAGCGCTGCACGCCATCCGCCGATTAAGAAACCAGAGATGACCGGTGGTGTCGTCCACGGCACTTGAAGTGCGTTGAACGGATCGACCCAGCCCCAAAGGATTGAGAAGTACACCATGAACGAGGCGATGGCAGGAACGATGACGAACGGTACGAACATGATTGGGTTGAACACGATCGGCATCCCGAAGATGACCGGCTCGTTGATGTTGAAGAGACTTGGTGCAAGCGAAAGCTTACCGAGTTGCTTCAAGTGAGCCGAACGGGCGACGATGAGTGTTGCGATGATGAACCCGATTGTTATTCCTGATCCACCAAGCTTCGTGAAGACATCGAGGAACTGGATGGTAACGATTTTTGCGTTCTCACCGGCGACGAGTGTTTCACCCGCATCGATGAGTGCTTGGTTTTGAAGCGCGTTTGCTGTAAGGAGTGGTCCCATAATCCCCATGAGGATGGCAGCACCGTGAATTCCACACCACCACATGACTGACATGAGCACCATGATGATAACGGCTCCGGCAAGTGTGTCTGTCAAGTTTTGAAGTGGTGCTTGAAGCACGTCATAGACGACTTCTGTGAACGTACGTTCCGCAACTGCTTGGAAAATTGCGAACGTCGCGACCGCAAGTGTGATAATCGCAAGACCAGGAACGAGTGCTGAGAATGAGTTCGATACGCCTGGTGGGACACCGTCAGGCATTTTGATGCTGATGCCGCGTTTGATGAACTGCGAATAAATAAATCCAACGACGAGTCCGACGACGATGGCAGCGAGGACACCTTGTCCGCCTGTCCATACTTTCGGGATGACTCCGCCGACTGTTTCTCCACCTTCAGAGAGGACAGACGCTTGTGTGATGATCAAGAATGAGATGATTCCGAGGATACCAGCTGGGACACCTTCGATTTTCTCGTTTTTTACGTACGAGTAAGCGATTCCAAAAACACCGATTAAAGCAAGGATGTCAAACGTCGCACCGACGACTTGCGTGAGCGGGAGCGTCCAATCGGCTCCGAACAGACCTGACATGAATTCAGCCCAGCCCGGAATCGGGAGTGCGAGGATGAGCAAGAACAATGACCCGATGATCGTCATCGGCATCGTCAGGATGAACCCGTCCTTAATTGCAAGGACGGGCTTGGCGTTCGCGAAACGAACGAACCCTGGCGTGAATTTTTCAAATACGGTTTCTAAGCGGCTCATGGGGAACCTCCTTATAGGTTTTCAGCGCGAGTAGCGATGATGTCTTTGTACCAGTAGAATGATTTCTTCTTCTTGCGAGCAAGCCCGTTGGCGTGATCGACGTAGATAAAGCCATATTGCTTCTTATAACCGTTGAGCCAGCTGAGCAAGTCGATGGCCGACCAAGCGTAGTAGCCTGCGACGTTGATTCCTTGTTCGACCGCGTGTTTCACAGCGCGCAAGTGGCCTTCGATGTATTCGATACGTGGGTCGTCAAGGATCTCGCCGTCCACGATCGGGTCGACATCACCGAGACCGTTCTCTGTGATGTAGATTTTCACGTCGCCGTAACGATCTTTGAGCATGTGCATGCCGTCAAGGAACGCCTCCGGTGAGATTTCCCAAGCCCATTTCGTGTAGACTTTGTCATCCATCATGACCGTCTTGTAGACGCCATCAAATGAAGGGTTACCCGGGCGGCCTGTCGAGTTCTCACGGCCACCGGCCATGACGAGTGCCGAGTCATTTTTCATGACGCGTTGCGGGCTGTAGTAGTTGAGGCCGATGAAGTCGTTCATTGAAGCCGTTCGTTTCAAGAGGTCGAGCTCTTCGTCTGTCATCTCAGGAAGAAGACCTTGCTCTTCGAGTCCTTTCACGACGTACGCTGGATATTCACCTTTCAAGATCGGGTCATAGAACCAGTGTGTCGCATAAGCGTTCGCGTGCATTTCGGCGAATTTGTTCTCTTCGGCGTCATCGATGCTGAAAGCCGGGTTGAACACGTGCGTGATTCCGATTTCGCCCTCGTATCCGTTTTGTTTGAACAACTCGACGGCACGAGCGTGAGCGACGAAGACGTGGTGCGTCGTTTGGAAGTATCCTTTAACGTCGCCTTCGATGCCTGGCGGGTGTGCCCCAGTCAAGTAGCCGAGCGAGCAGAAGATGACAGCTTCGTTGAACGTGATCCAGTGACGGACACGGTCGCCGAACGATTGGAAGCAAGTATCGGCGAAACGGACGAATGCGTCAACCGTCTCTGGGTTTTTCCAGCCGCCTTTTTCTTCAAGCGCTTGCGGGAGGTCCCAGTGGTAAAGCGTCACGAATGGGACGATGTTGTGCTTTAAGCACTCGTCGATCAAGTTGTTGTAAAACTCGAGTCCTTTTTCGTTCACTTCACCTGTGCCGTTCGGGAAGATACGCGGCCATGAGATCGAGAAGCGATACGATTCGAGTCCCATCTCTGCCATGAGTGCGATGTCTTCTTTATAACGGTGGTAATGGTCGACTGCGACGTCGCCGTTCGTATCTTCAAATGTTTTTCCAGGAATTTTCGAGAAGACGTCCCAGTTCGAGAGTCCTTTCCCGTCCTCGTTCCATGCGCCCTCGACTTGGTAAGAAGCCGATGCGGCACCGAACAAGAAATTGTTTGGCATTTTCAAAGTGGTCACCTCAGTTTATTTATTTGCGAGTTTTAACGCGTGGTCTAATACTTTCGTTCCGTTCATCATGCCGTAGTCGACTGTGTTGATGACGTCGATTGGAACGCCTTTAGGCTCACAGATTTGTTTGCCTTTCGCGAGCAAGTATTTGACTTGTGGTCCGAGAAGCGCGACGTCGAGGTTGTCCACGTACGTTTCCATTTCTGATTCTGGGTAAGCTGCGATTTCGGCTTCCAGGCCTCGCTCAGCAGCAACCGCTTTCATTTTTTCGACTAACATACTTGTTGACATACCTGCTGCGCAGAAGAGTCCGATTTTCATCATTTTTGATCCATTCCTTTCAATTGGTTGATTTCGTTTTGCATGTTCATCATATAGCCGAGCATCTCTTTGACGAGGATCGTGTTCATCAAGTGGTCTTGCGCGTGCACCATGAGGACGCCGACCGTAGCCGTTTTCCCTTGTGCCTCGAGTGTGACGAATTTCGTCTGGATGGCGTGCGCTTCTTTCAATGTCGCGTCACCAGCTTTTACTGCCTCAGCCGCTTCCTCTGCTTTACCTTCTTGCATCAAGAGCATCGCGTGATGGTAGCTTGCCTTGGCGTCGCCTGAGAGAGCGATTAAACCGAAGATATCTTCGGGCGTAATTTCGATTGTTTCAGAAACCATAGTATCTCTCCTTTTTGTATGGATAACCAAAATTCATAGGTACAAATTCTACAAGTTGATAGTAGCACGATACCGCTTACATGTAAACCCTTTCTTTTCGTCTGAAATGTGAACATAAAAAAACGCACGCGAGAACAATCTCTCGAGTGCGTTTAGGACTTGATGTTAGAGACTTTGAGCATCTTCACATGGCGGAAATGATGTGTCGAGCGCGATACGTCGAAGATTTGACCGTTCGTCAAATAGACGGTGTTGTCGACGAGAAGGGCCGGGTCGTTCTCTTTCAGTCCGAGCAGTGTCGCGTCTTCCGCGTTCAAAAAGTCGGCGTAAATGACACGGTCGGCAAAACCGATAGCGAGTTTTTGATCGTTGCGGAAGTAGTTATAAATCGACTGTTCGGTGATATTCCGGTCGAGATAGACGACGAGGTCTTTTCGGAAATACGAGTCCTCGACTGAGAACGGATGGTCATCGACGAGCCGGAGACGTTTGACGTAGTAGACGGGTGTGCCGACGTTGCACTTCATCCGTTCAGCCACTTCATCGTTCGCTGTCGTCAATTCAAAATCAAGGACTTGTGTTTCGACTTTCCGTCCACTGAAGTCGCTGGTGAGACCTTGCAACTTTTCGAGGTTCACGTAATCGCTCATGTAATGGTCACGGACGAAGACGCCGCTCCCTTGGACTTGATAGACATAACCTTTGTTGACGAGAATCTCAATCGCTTTTCGGACCGTGTTACGGCTGACGCCATACTTGTTGGCGTATTCGTCCTCGGTGAGGAGCTTGTTCGTATGTTGATAGACGTGATTCATAATATCCGTCTCAATTTGTTCAGCGACTTGCTTATACTTTGGACCCATGACTGTCTGCACCTTTCACAACAAAATTTGTAGGTATGAATACGCTATCAGTATATCAGAAATTGAATCGGGATGGCGGACAATCCTTCGGCAATTGTTGAAAAACGTCGAACGATTCATTGCGAGAATATTTGGAAAATATGAAACAATTAGGTGATAGGGCACGTATGAGTAAGGTAAGCATTGTAATGAAAGGGTGTGCCTTAAGTGAAAGAGACACGTTGGTATATGGAGGAGAATACATGGGGGAAGTCACCTCTTCGCATAAGCTATGCTTCCGTTGCGTTCGCATCAATGGCGCTTGCTATATCCTATTTCGGAAGTTACTTATGGTTGACCATTCCGCTTGTCGTGATTGGAATCGCCATGATTGTGTTGGATGTGAAAAAGTATCGAATACGGCGTACACATATAAGCGAACGTGATTTAGTACGATTACTTAAGTGGGATCTCGTATATGATTTGGTGAGCTCAACGATTCTTATTTCAATAACTGTAGTGCTCCTGCTCTTACAATATGACAGTTTGACGATATTCATCGCATTGCTCCTATGGGTAGTGTTCGGCCGATCATTCCAGAAGCAGATGAGTGAACGTATCCCACTGTTAGAGGAATCAGGGAAGGAACGATTGAAGAGATGAATGAGCGGATGACGCAAGAGAAGGCATGGGCCCGACTTTTTGATCAATGGATTTTTGGTCTTTTTGGAACATTTTTTGTCCTGATGCTACCCATCAGTTTCTGGACGGTTGAACTCAAGTGGGGCGCCCTGTACATCGCTTGTACACTCATTCCACTTAATCTTTTATATATGAAACGCTATCGTATGCGCCTAACATTCCACCCAGAATTGAAGGGGTTGTATCGTCGCCAACTTGCTCGAGATGGCATAAACAGTGTCGCATTTTTTCTTGGATTGAATCATGGGATTTTGTTCACATCAAACGTGGCGTACGTATACGTGATGATCTTCATCGGAGGCGCCTTCCTATGGACGTGGAACGTTGAAACGCAAACGAAACGTCATGATATAAAGTATAAACAGTTAAACAAGGAGGCGATTTAAGATGGAGCGGGACGTGAGATGGGTTCAACGGATGCGACGTTATGGGGCACCCGTCCTCATTCTGTATGTCACAGCTTTCATCGTCGCCTTGTTGTTGGAGAAAATGTGGCTCATTCCCATCATGGGCTCGGTCTCTTTCATCATCGTTGTGACAGGCTATAAAGAAATGCGCATCATGTGGAGGGTGACGGAGCATCCTAAGGCGCATCGGATCCTCATGCTCCAATTCGTTTTTGAACTGCTGGACGCACTTTTGTTGACGACACTCATGGTGACGCTGCTGACAGCGGAAGATCTCGGTCTTTTGATTGGTCTCTTTTTTGGGATATGGGGAGTGTTGAGTCCGATTCGGCGGAAGTGGTTTGTCAAAAAACTTAAACAAGTTGGGCCAGAGCTACCGACGTATGAGGAAGTGATTGAAGGGAGGGTCCCGAATGGATCGTCAATTTGATATCTCGTTAGAACGTGCCAAGCAATTCGAACGGGTCTTTGGCTGGCCGATCCTATTCATTTTCTTGATTTCGTTAATCGTTATGTTATGGACACAGGCGACGTGGATCATCCCAGTCATGTTGATCGTATCTATAGGAATGGCCTATAAAGGATACATGGAATATCGAGTCGTGCGTCATTTTGCCGACCATCAAGCCGTCGTGCAGGTGTTACGTTACCGACTCGTTGACTGCTGGATTAAGGCCGCTTCATTATTTGCGCTGTTCATTCCGCTGTACGTAAACGAGGGTGCCTTTATTTTAACTGGCGGTGTAGTCGCCCTTTGGAATTTAACAGGATCTTATCGGGAGAAAAAATGGAAACAACGAATCGATTTACATCAACCGCAGTTATTAACCTATTCAGAAATCTTGGAACAAGAGGATGACGCATGGGACGATCACCAAAAATAACAATACATTTTTAAAAGTCGAAGTGTTGTGACGAATTGATTGAAAGGATGAGTTGAATGGAACTATCACCGCAATCCAAACAACAGATTGATACGGTTCTTCGATTTGAAAACTGGACCGGTTGGGGTTTTGGCATCCTGGCTGTTTCTGCAATCGTTGGAATGCTCGTTTACGCATCGTACTGGGACATGCCAGATTCATTTTTCCTCGTATTCTTAGTAGCGATTTTCGTTCTTCTGTTTAGTATCGAAACCGCTCGATTCTTCATGTGGCTCCGGTTCGTGAAAAACGAAAAAGCACGGAAGCTGCTCACGCTGCGATATACGGTTTATTTGATTGGGTTTAGCGCGATTGGATACTACGGGATTGTCGTATTTTATGAGACGACACAACCACAAACGTTCCAGGCATTCTTGTTGTCGCAAGCCTTTTTCTGGGGAGCTGCCTTTTTAGGGAGATGGCTCGACCGCATCATCCAAAAGCATGACGGTCATTATTTGACGGGAGAGGACTTAAAATTGATTCGAGAAGCCCGTGAGATTGAGCAGGAACGAGAGCATGGATAAGCGCAGCCAAATGCGTGAATTGACGGCGTTCGATCAGAGAAAGCATTCCACACACGTGTTCTTGTCAGCGGTGTTGGCCGTGCTTCTATTTTTCTCAATGGAATATAATTGGCTATCACCAATGACAGTCATATTTCTCAGCATCGCAGCGGGCCTGCCTGATTTTCGCAAGATGTGGCAACGAGAGAACATCAAAAAGCAATTTTTGCAGTCGGATGCAGCAAAGCGGCTCATTCACCTCAACTCGATCTTTGGGCTCGTGATGTTACCCTTCTTCTTATTGTGGGTTTACGCATTGCTCACGGATCTCATTTCACTCCAAACGTTCGCCTTGATTGGTCTAGGGGGATACATGCTTGCCATTTTCGAGCATCGTCTGTATGAACGGCATATGGCTCAACTCGATGATCACTACGTCACGGAAGCTGAATTGCGGGAAGAACAAAAGTGGGGGAGCGCTTAGGTGCTTCCTTTTACATGTTGAAGGGGGAACAATTGATGAAGCGGAAGGTATGGATTATCTCGGGACCGGCTGGCGTAGGGAAATCGACGACGGCGAGACGGCTCGCTCAAGTCATGGAGAAGAGTGCATACGTGTCTGGTGACGACATCAGTCATATGACGGTGTCCGGTCGTGAAAGACCTTGGGAATCGGAGCGGGCGAACGACCTGGTATGGAAGAACATAGTATCTTTAACCGATAATTTTCTTGAAGCAAGCTATGACGTCGTTGTGGACTGGGTCGCGTTTTGGCAAGACGTGAAGCGTTACACGGCGCACTGGATCGCGCAAGGAATCGAAGTACGCTACGTTATCTTATGGGCGAATCAAGACGTTCACGTCCGACGCGATCAGCACAGACCAATCGATGCGCAGATGGGGGAGCGGGTGATCCTATTACGGAACGAGTTTCTAAGCTCGGATGCACCAGACCGTTACTACTTCGACAACACTTTCGGGGAGTTGAGCTGGACGATTCAACAGCTTCAAGAAAGCGAACGATTTGTGCTGACAGATACGTACCAAAGCGGGGCTGGCATATGAGGATTGCGACATTCAACATCTGGAACAATCCGACATCCTGGTCCGAACGAATCGAATCTATCTGTGCCACAGTGCAGAAGATTGATGCCGATCTACTGGCGCTTCAAGAAGTCAAAACGTATGTGGAAGGGGAGCAAGGCATCCGTGTAGCCGAGCAGATCGCCAACGAAACGGGCTATCCGTGTTGCGTGTTTCTCGCCTATCCGGACTCACCCGATGAAGGGCTCGCTATCTTAAGTAAAGTTCCGCTCGATACAGAAGATGCGATTTGGCACCACGATGTAGAAGAAGTGAACTACTGTGCGATGCGGGTGACGTTTCAAGCCGGAGGTCACGCGTTCGGATTGACGAACGTCCATCTAAATTGGAGGTCGCCGGACATTCGGGAAGCGCAAGTGCGAGCGGTCCGCGAGTGGACCGGTGCGGGAGAACGCTACGAGATTTTGTGTGGGGACTTCAATGACGATCCGCAGTCGGAGATTCATCGCTACTTGAGTGAACATCGCTGGATCGATGTCGCCACATGTGACTGTGGTGGGGATGAGCCGACGTTAGACTATGTACATAATCCGTATTTGAAGCAGGATGCTTTACTGAAACGACCAGAGCGCTATGATTGGGTGTTATTGCGTCACGATGCAAGGAGCGTCCCCTCCATTTCGAACGTGGACGTGTTTGGGAAGACGCCCGACCCGAACACCGACGTACTGCCGAGTGATCACTATGGAGTCCTACTCGACTTCGACATCTCTTAAAAAAGAGGAACGCCTAGGCGCTCCCCTTTTTCATTTGAACGTGCGGATGACGAAGTAGAGACAGATGAAGAACGGAATCAAGAACATACTTCCGATCCACTCGCCTTGCCCGAACAGGAGCCAGGCGAAGAGCTGGAATGACAAGACGCCGCCGGCAGCAAGTCCGGCAAAGCGATACGCTTTCGGACGGAGCGACGGGTCATCCCACCATTCTTTAAAGAACGGGAAGCTGAACAAGAGTGCGAGCGCCAAGAAGAAGGCGGCCGGAAACACGAGAAAATCTCCAATCTCACTTTGTCCTTCAATCTGTAGCCATTTCGATGCTGTTGATAAGATGATGCCGATGACGAGAAAGACGATATTCATAGCCATTCCTCCACTTCATCTATATATACTTCCATCATGCCCGAACGAGCTCGACGGGACAACCCTGTTAAAAAAGTAGCTTTTTAGTGAAAGTGGTGACTTTTGCATGAACAGTAAAAAAGTATCGGATTCTGTTGTGACATAAACACTTTCGGATTCGATCGAGACCGGCTAGCATGAAAGGGTATCTGGAGAAACGGCCAGCTATGAAAGAAAAGCGCCAGAACTCTACGGAGTTGACGAGGTGGGGGTAATCGATGTTTCGGCGGATGCTTCCTAGTCGCCTGTCACGACTAAAAGTGTTCTTTTAAAACGTTCGGGTGACCGGACGGACAATGAGGAACACGTTGACAGCACTCTAAAAAGCCCGTTTCCTTTTTCGAGAAATCGAATATAGAGGAGATTTTTGTATGTGTGGAATTGTAGGGATGATCGGTCAAGTCGGAACGAAAGAGATTTTATTGAAAGGGTTGGAAAAGCTCGAGTATCGAGGCTATGACTCGGCCGGAATCGCGCTTGTCGGTGACGATGTGCATGTGTTCAAAGAAGTCGGTCGCATCGCCGCACTTCGTGACATCGTACCGGTCGAAGCGGAAGGCGTCATCGGGATCGGCCACACACGTTGGGCGACACACGGCGTGCCAAGCGTCCCGAACGCCCACCCGCACCAGAGCACGACGGGCCGCTTCACGCTCGTCCACAACGGTGTCATCGAGAACGACGAGCAGATCAAGGCGACGCTCGACGTGCCGTTCTTGTCGGAGACGGACACGGAAGTCATCGTCCAGTTGATGGAGAAGAACTTTGTCGCGCTACATGACGTCGAGGCGGCGTTCCGCAAAACGTTGTCTGAACTCCACGGCTCGTATGCGATTGCGATGATCGACTCGGAATATAAAGAACGCCTCTATATCGGCAAAAACAAGTCACCACTCCTCGTCGGTCTCGGCGACGGCACGTTCAATGTCGTGGCGTCTGACGCGATGGCGATGCTCCAAGTGACGGACCAGTACCTCGAGCTCCACGACGGTGAGATCGTCATCTTGACGCGCGAATCGGCGACGATCAAGACACTCGACGGCGAAGTCCTCGAACGTGCCCCGTACACGGCCGAGATCGATGCGTCAGACATCGAGAAGGGCACGTACGCGCACTACATGTTGAAGGAGATGGACGAGCAACCGGCCGTCATCCGCAACATCATCCAGCACTACCAGAACGACGCCGGTGACATCGAGCTCACAGAAGGCGTGCGCTCGCTCGTCTCGGAAGCCGACCGCATCTATATCGTCGCCTGTGGCACGAGTTATAACGCTGGGCTCGTTGGAAAAGACATCCTTGAGCAGATTGCCGGTATCCCGACCGAGGTCCATGTCTCATCGGAATTCGGCTACAATATGCCGCTCTTAAGTTCACGTCCGCTCTTCGTCTTCTTGTCACAGTCTGGAGAGACGGCTGACAGCCGGGCCGTCCTCGTCGAAGTGAAGAAGCGCGGCTACAAGGCGCTCACGATGACGAACGTGCCAGGGTCGACACTCTCGCGTGAGGCCAACGAGACGATGCTCCTCCATGCTGGCCCGGAGATCGCGGTCGCGTCGACGAAAGCATACACGGCCCAAATCGCCGTGCTCGCCATTCTCGCCTACGACATCGCCCGGGCGAACGGGAAAGAGTTGCCGTTCGAGTTGATGCCGGAACTCGCGCGCGTCGCGACGATCATGGACTCGATCATGTCTCAAAAAGAACTGTTTGAAGATTTGTCGGACCGCTACTTGAAGACGACGCCGAACACGTTCTTCATCGGACGTGGCCTCGATGCGTCGGTCTGTCTCGAAGGCGCGCTCAAAGTAAAAGAGATCTCGTATATCCAAGCAGAAGGCTACCCGGGCGGAGAGCTCAAACACGGTTCGATCGCCTTGATTGAAGACGGCACACCGGTCATCGCACTCATCTCGCAACCGAAGACGAACTTGAACATCCGCGGCAACGTCAAAGAAGTCGTCGCCCGTGGTGCCAATGCGTGTATCATCTCGATGCAAGGCGTCGAGCATGAGAACGACGAGTTCATCTTGCCGCACGTCGAACCGATTCTCGCCCCGCTCATCACGGTGTTACCGGTTCAACTCATGGCGTATTACGCCGCGCTCGCTCGAGGTTGCGACGTCGATAAACCGCGTAACTTGGCAAAATCGGTGACGGTTGAATAATTTTAAAAAATAATGCTTACGAAGCAGGCCTCCAACTTGCTACACTATGACAATCAGTTTGTAGAGATATTGGTCATAGACCAAAAATATATGTCGTCAGATTACGTCTACCCTCTGAAATCATATGTTGTATGGAGGCTTACTTATGTACCAAGAAGACCGATTACCTCAAAATCCTAAAGAAGGCGTCCTGTTCATGCTGATCATTTCGATCTTGTCCGTGAACACGATCGCCCCGATTATCGTCGGGATGGAACGCGGCTTTAGTGTCGACCATTATATCGACACGCTCAAAATCATCCCGTTCGCCTGGATCGCGCTCATGATCTTGATTCGCTTCATCGTCAAACCGGCAGCCGGGATGCTATTCAAACGCTTTGCCGGAGAAGCAGACGGCTTTAACGCCCGCATCTTATTGAACATCGTGTTGAACGTCTCCATGATCTCATTGTTCATGACGATCATCGGGCCATGGATTGGGATGGGAGAGATCAACTTTGATACGCTACAGCACTTCTTCCCGACGTGGTTCCGTAACTTCGGCATCGCGTTCTGGGTCGAGTTATTGTTCGCCCAACCGATCGCCCGGGCTGTCATGAAGTCGATTCATACACGGAATCGCTTGAAGACTGTCTAACTTTAGACACAGCATCTTTCCGATTGAGGAAAGGTGCTTTTTACTGCTTGCCGATATCTTTGCCAACAAGCAAAATAGTAGGTGGAGTAAGCGGTTGCAACGTATGGTTAGATAAAGATAAGCGATGAAAGAAGGTCTGACATGAACGTATATATTGCCTGTCCATGCGGGTTCGTCACGAGCGCGATGGCTGCGAAGCTGTTTGCCGAGGCGTGTTCAGGGAAATTGTCGTGTGTGATTCAACACGGCACGTATCGGGATATCCCGGAAGACGCCGAATTGATCATCTATCAAGCCGGGACGGAGACGATCGATCATCCGACCGCGCACGTTCGCTCGGTCAGACACATGTTATCGCTCACGGAATATCGACAACTCGTCGAGGAATGGGTGAATGCATATGAAACATGAGTGGAGCGCCCGAGAGCGCTCAATCCTACTACATCTATTGGCAACGGAGACGTCGACACCGCTCGCGGAGATTGCGCAAGCGGTCAATTTGTCTGAGCGGACGATTCAACGGGAGCGTCAACTGCTCGAGGGCATCCTGCGCGAGTTCGAGTTAGAACTCGCTTGGCAGCGTGGGCACGGCCTCAGCCTCATCGGGCGTTCCGATGCGAAACAACAGTTACGCGAAGACTTGATCTTGTCGGCCGAGGCGATTCCGACGGCGGAGGACCGTATCTTCGAGCTCGCCTGGCGGCTACTGTTTGAAAAAGATACGCTCAAGCTGCAGGCGGTTGCAAAACAGATGCACGTCTCACCGAGCACGCTCACACAAGACCTTGAGAAACTCGATCGTTGGTTCGACGAGTATCACCTTGAAGTCGAGCGGAAGAAAGGGGTCGGGGCCCGGGTGCTCGGCTTGGAAGCCGAGAAGCGGAAGCTGATGATCAATGCGCTGCTCGCTCATTGGGACACGCTCGCGTTCTATCGTTTCGTGCGTGGGGAGGATGACTATATCCCAGCCTTTTTAAAGACCGTCCCTTGTGACACTATGCTTGAAGCGCTTCGTGACGGTTACGATTATTTAAAGGAACATCCGTATGAGCGGATGGACGACCGGACGATCATGCGGGTGACGTTCGCTTATGGTGTACAACAAGCTCGACTAGACGCTGGCTTCTTCTTAGAGATGTATACGAAAGGGCGCTCGGACGACTACTTGAAAGTCGCGCTCGATATGGAGACGGCACTCGGGACGCCGTTCTCGATGGCGGAGCGGGTCTGGTTCGCCGAGGAAGCGAACCGGCTCCGGTCGTTGAAGGAGCAGATGAAAGAAGATGAGGAAGAGCGTTGGGTCATGCAGATTCGGGTCCATAAACTCATTCATCACGTCTCACTGATTCACGGGTTCGCCTTCACCGATGACGCCGCGCTCGAGAAAGGGCTCCTCGCCCATATCTTGTCGAGTATGAACACCCAAGCGCTCCCTGATACGGACACGGTCCGTCCGCACATCGACCGCGATTATCCACATTTACGGTCTGCCATTCAACAGGCGGCCGATATCGTCTTCGGGACGAACACGTTCACAGAAGAAGAGACGGTGTTTTGGGCGATGCATTTCGCCGCCGCGCTCGTCAAACCGGTCCGGCGCCGGGAATATCGGGCTCTCGTCGTCTGCTCGGCCGGTCTCGGCTCCTCGAAGATGCTCGTCAACCGGGTCAAACAAGAGTTCCCAGAGATGCAGGACGTCGTCAACTCGTCGTTGTTCGGTCTCGAACAGCATCGACTCGACGACTATGACGTCATTTTGTCGACCGTGCCGTTGCCGCCGCTGTCGGTGCCGACACTCATCGTCAACCCGTTGTTGACGAACGAAGAAGTGCAACGCGTCCGCCATTTACTGTTATCCCTCCCACAGTCGTTCCAGACGAAAGAGAAGAGCCATTCGACGATGCTCGACTTCAATGAACTCGGTGCCCTCGTCGAGACGTTCGAACGGATGGACCGGCAGTTCGATCTCGTCACGCTCGATAATAGTGACCGGCTTGAAGACATCTTGCTCGATATCGGGACGCATCTTGAAGAACGTGGACTCGTCGAAAGCGGCATCCAATTGTCAGCTCAATTGCTCCGGCGTCACGAAGTAGCTGGGCTTGGGATTCCGGGAACGAAACTGGCCTTGTTCCATGGACGTCACACGTCTATCGAACGGGCGAGCGTGTTCGCCTTCGATTTGAACCGTTCGATCCCACTCCTCATGATGGATCAGTCGACCGAATCGGTGTCGCGTCTGCTCGTCCTGCTCGCGCCGGAAGAGGCGGAGGACGCCGAACTCCAGTTTTTGAGCGCGGTCAGCGGTTCGCTCATCGAGAGTGAGCGCCATATGAACTTATACAGTAACGGTTCAAAGAAAGAACTACGCCTCTTGCTTCATGAATGTATGAAGAAAATGATTCAAGATACGTTGCACGAGAAATGACCCGCCGTGGTCATTTTTTTATTTGGCATAAAATGTTGCCAAAGTGTGAACTGAATTGAATTGAGAAAGCGCTTACGCTGAGACTACAATACGAGTGTAGAGCACAAACCGGTTAGCTACACGACAACAATCTACCTTTCACAATAATCGACTGGAGGTTTTATACATGGCGAATGCGCAAGCTGGCTCGGGCGGGGTTCGAGTCAAAGTACAACGGTTCGGGAGTTTCCTGAGCGGAATGGTCATGCCAAACATCGGCGCCTTTATTGCTTGGGGGATTATCACCGCCCTCTTCATTCCAACAGGCTGGTGGCCGAATGAAAAATTAGCAGAACTCGTCGGTCCGACGATCACGTATCTGTTACCGCTCTTGATCGGGTTCACCGGCGGTAAGTTGATTCATGACGTACGAGGCGGAGTCGTCGGGGTACTCGCCACGATGGGGGTCATCGTCGGGACGGACATTCCGATGTTCCTCGGCGCGATGATTATGGGTCCGCTCGGTGGATATGTCATTAAACAATTTGATCGTCTCATCGAAGGCAAAGTCAAAGCTGGATTCGAAATGCTCGTCAACAATTTCTCGGTCGGAATCATCGGTGGTCTTCTCATGATCGGTGGCTTCGAAGTGTTCGGTCCAATCATGAGCGGCCTTGATAAAGTCATGGCAGCCGGTGTCGACTGGATCGTCGGCGCAAAATTGTTGCCGATCGCAAGTTTGTTCATCGAGCCTGCAAAAATCTTGTTCTTGAACAACGCCATCAACCACGGGATTTTAAGCCCGCTCGGTGTCGACCAAGTGGCAGACGCCGGAAAATCGGTCTTGTTCTTACTTGAAGCAAACCCGGGACCAGGTCTTGGTTTACTGCTCGCTTACATGGTGTTCGCGAAAGGTGCGGCCAAACGGACGGCACCAGGGGCGGCCATCATCCACTTCCTCGGTGGGATTCACGAGATTTACTTCCCATACGTCTTGATGAAACCAGTTTTGATTTTGGCGATGATCGCAGGGGGCGCAACAGGCGTCTTCACATTCGTCTTGTTCGATGTCGGCCTCGTCGCACCAGCGTCACCAGGTAGTATCTTCGCGATTCTCGCGATGGCGTCACGCGGTTCGTACCTCGGGCTTGTGACAGGAATCCTCTTGTCGGCAGCGGTCACGTTCGCCGTGGCGAGCGTCATCTTGAAATCAAGTGCGGCAGAAGAGGTGTCACTTGAAGAAGCGACGCAAAACGTCAGCGCGATGAAAGGCAAACAGTCGTATGCGTCAGCTCTCGTTCACGACCGTCTCGATAAAATCGATCACATCATCTTCGCTTGTGACGCCGGGATGGGTTCGAGCGCGATGGGCGCCTCGGTACTTCGCAATAAAGTGAACAAGGCGAATTTGCCGATCAAAGTGACGAACACGTCAATCAGCCAATTGCCGAAAGACGCCCAATTCGTCATCACCCATGAGGATTTGACGGACCGGGCCGAAGCACAAGTGCCGGATGCGATTCACCGTTCGGTCACGAACTTCTTGAACGCCGACTATTACGACCAATTGATCGAAGAAATCAAAGCAGAACGCAGCAAAATCTCATAACACAGCAGACAGAGACAAGGTTTTAGGTATAGGAGGAACTAAAATGCCATTCATTCAGACAGAGATGATTCGACTCAACCAATCGTTCCACACGTCGGCCGAAGCGATCGATGCAGCCGGTGAAGTGTTAGAAACAGCCGGTTGCGTGTCACCGGCTTACGTCCAAGCGATGCACGAACGTCAAGCGCTCTCGAGCGTGTATATCGGGAATCAAGTCGCGATTCCGCATGGGACCGAGGAAGCGAAATCCGCCGTTCAAAAGACGGGGATTTCCATCCTTCAAGTGCCGGCCGGCGTCGACTTCGGTGGCCAGACGGCGAAACTCGTCATCGGGATTGCTGGGGTGGATGACGAACATTTGGAACTCCTGTCCCAAATCGCGGTCATCTGCTCAGATGAGGATAACGTCGAGCGCCTTGTCCAGGCGAAGACGAAAGAAGAGATTTTGTCGCTATTCATGGAAGAGGTGGCGTCATGAAGGCCGTACATTTTGGGGCAGGGAATATCGGACGAGGTTTCATCGGATTGTTGCTCAATCAGAGTGGCTACGAGGTCACGTTCGTCGATATTAACGATACTGTCATCCAGGCGCTAGAAGACAAGCGGTTCTATGAAGTCGGATTTGCCGAAGAAGGCGTCGACAATATCGTCGTCGATCGCGTCCGCGGCGTCAACAGCCTGACCGATCCGGAACGTGTCATCGCCCTCATCGCCGAGGCCGATTTGGTCACGACTGCGGTCGGACCGACACTGCTGCCGAAAGTCGCGCCGCTGATCAGTGCAGGGCTCCGTGAACGCGAGACGTCGGCACCGGTTTATGTGATCGCTTGCGAAAATATGATTGGCGGTAGCGCATCGCTCCACCAAGCAATCGAGTCGTCAGGTGGCGTCGGAACAGCGAACGTCTCGTTCCCGAACGCGGCCGTCGATCGGATCGTCCCGTTACAGCAACACGCAGACCCGCTCTTCGTCGAGGTCGAAACGTTCTACGAATGGGTCATCGAGACGAAAGGATTGGCCGAGCGGCCCCCGCTTCAAGGTGTGACGTGGGTCGACGAGATTGGGCCATACATCGAGCGGAAGCTGTTCACGGTCAACACCGGTCACGCCATTGCCTCTTACATCGGTTCCTTGTTCGGGAAAGAAACGATTGACGAGGCGCTGAAAGACCGTCGTGTCCGTCAAGTCGTGCAAGGCGCGTTGTATGAGACGGGGTGGCTCCTTCTTGAAAAGTACGGGTTCGAGGCGAAAGAACATAGCCAATACATTCAAAAAATCATCAAACGGTTCGAAAATCCAAAGTTGAAAGATGAGGTCTCACGCGTCGCCCGCTCACCGATCCGTAAACTTGGACCGAGTGACCGGCTCGTCAAACCGGCCCGTGAGCTCATCGATAACGGCATCGAACCGAATGAACTCGCCTACGGAATCGCGGCTGCCTTGACCTATTACAACCCTGAGGATTCAGAATCTTCTGAACTTTATGTGTCTATCGAAGAAGATGGCATCGTGTCGACGGTGGAAAAGTACTTGCAATTGCATGAGGACGATACGCTGACGAAGTTGATCCTCGAACAATACCACCTGATTCGCGAACAAGAAAAAGCGCAAGTCTCGTAAATCGAATCTCCTGTGCCCGAGCGGCATGGGAGATTTTTGGTATATAAAAAAGACTGCAACGCAGGGTTGCAGTCTCATCAAGCACGTGTCTTTCCGAATTCGATATACGTCGTGACGGATTTGATATGCTTCACGACGTCCTTCTCGCGAAGCGGATGGCTGAAATAATAACCTTGGACGTAGTCGCACTGTTCATTGAGCAACCATTCGAGCTGATCTGACGTCTCGACACCTTCCATGAGCACTTTCATATTCAAGTTGTGGCCGAGCTGGATCATCGAGCGGACAATCGCTTCCTGGTTCCGGTCCGTGAACAAGTTGACGATAAACGACTGGTCGATCTTCAGCACTTGGACGGGAAGCTCCCGTAATTGACGGAACGACGAGTAGCCGGTCCCGAAGTCATCGAGTGAGATTAAAATCCCGAACTGCTGGAGCTGGGTGAATTTCTCTCTTGTCGATGCTTCATAGGACAACATCGACGACTCCGTCACTTCAAGTTCAAGGAACATCGGGTCCATCCCGGTCTCCTCCAAGATGGCCTGGAGCGACTCGACGAAGTCTTCACGGGCGAACTGGAGTGGTGAGACGTTGACCGAGAGCATAAACGGTTTCACGCCAGATTTTTTCCAGCGTACCCATGCCCGGCACGACTCGCGCATGACCCAGTTCCCAATCGGATGGATTAACCCAGTGTTTTCGGCGATGTGAATGAAGTCGTTCGGCGGCACGTGACCGAGTTCACGGTTGTTCCAACGCAGGAGCGCCTCGACGCCTTCGAGCCGGTTTTGTGTCAATGACACTTTTGGTTGGTAGACGAGTGAAAACTCATTCCGGTCGAGCGCGTGTGTGAGCGCCTTTTCGATTTCAACGGTACGAAGGATTTGATGTTTCGACTCATCTTCGAACTCTTTAATCTGATTCTTTCCGGTCTGTTTCGACGCGTGGACGGCGAGACGGGCGTACTGAACGAGCTCCTCGGCCGACGTCGTGTCTTTCGGATAATGGCTGATTCCGGCACTCATCGTCAGTTCGATGGTCGTGCCGTCGATATCGAACGGTTGCGAGATCGCTTTGATGCACTTCTCGGCTTTTTGTTTGGCGAGCGTGCTCCGCTTATCGAACAACAAGATGATGAATTCAGATGAACCGACGCGTGTTAAGATGTCGTCCGGGTGAATCGTTATTCGTAGACGCTCGGCGATTTGCATCGTCAGTTCATCCGAGCCGTGATGCCCGAGCATATCGCTCAAGAAACGCCAACGATCGACGTCGATATACAGACAAGCGACCGGGTCTTCGATTTGAATATGTTCGGCAAGAATACGTTCGAGTTTGTGACGGTTCGGCAAGTCGGTGAGCGTGTCATGATACGCCATATGTTCGACGAGACGCTGTGAGGCGATCGCCTCCGAGACATCACGCAAGAACCAAAGCATTTGGTCCATCGTTTCGCCTTTGAGCGGATAGCTCGTCACTTCGATCGTCCGGTCTTCGATGTCCACGCGTCGTGGTTCGTAAAACAGTTGATTGATCGTGAGCGACGGATGATAGTCTTGGAAGAAGGCGTGTTCCTCGACTTCATCGAACAAGCGATAAAACGCCGAGTTCGCATATTGGATCATTCCATCTTTTGTCGTCGTGACGACCGCATCCGTTGTCGAATCGAGGATCGTCGCTTGAATGAATTCTCGTTTTCGAAGATGACGATCGAGCGTGAGCGACAGAAAGAAGATCGCGAATAAGAGAACCGTGATTGCCGTGACGAGCCATGCGAGTAAGGATGGTTCAATCGCATTGGCGAAAGTTCCGTCTGTCTCGATGAATGTGAATGATGCGGCCAGCATCCCGACGAAGTGCATGCCAAAGATAGCGACGCCCATCAACAACGAGAAGAATACTTTCAATTCAAGATCGATGTTTTGTTTGGCATACTTCGAGAAGAAGCCGATCCATAGGGCGACGAGCGAAGCGGCAACCGCAATCAGAATCGATAGTGCCGCTAGCCATGTGTTATACGAAGTAATCACGCCTTGCAAGGCAGCCATACCGACGTAATGCATGCTCGCGATACTACCGCCCATGACAACCCCTGCGCCGATTAACGCGGGACGGGTCGTACGACGCGAGACGATCAAGAAGCCGATCATGCACCCGGCCATGGCGATGATGACGGACAACAAGACGAGCGAGACCGAATACGAGGCAGGACGCAATACTTCATGCGCGAGCATGGCGATGAAATGCATCGACCAGATCCCAAGACCGAGCGTCGCCCCTCCGGCCAAAATCCACACGTTTTGGACAGTTCGGTTCGCTGAATTGACACGCCGTGCCAGTTCGATGGCGGCGTACGCGGACACCGTGGCGATGATATAAGACAGAATCACGAGAAAAATATTATGACTCATCGAGTGTTCGACTACTGATTCCATATGTACCTCGCTAACAATCATATTTTATAGTAATTCTAATTATACCCCGCAAAACAAAAGCCCACCTATCATTTTGCTTCACGTGTTGAAAATATTTTTCGGGTGAAATAGGGAAGTCATTCCAAAAGCGGGTAAACTACGTGTAGAAGGAGGGGGAACCGTTGATTCCGACAAAAAAAGAAATCATCTTATTTCTTCTCATCGCGTTCGGATTTTCGTGGCTGACGTGGTGGGGACTGTATATGTGGACTCGGTTACCAATCCAGTCAATCGTAGTGATTGGCGCGTTCGGTCCGAGTCTGGCCGGTAGTTACATGGCGCTCCGGGAGAACGGGTGGTCAGGAGTTATGACGTTATGGAAGCGCGGATTCGAGTGGCGGATGGCTGGAAGATACTATGCCTTCGGGCTCTTGTTCCTTCCATTCCTCTTTTTGATTGCCTATTGGTGGTCCGAAGCCGATGGGGCATCGTTGTTCACACATCCATGGCTCGTTGTCCCGACGTTCATCTATATGCTGTTCCTCGGTGGGACGATTCAACAAGAGTATGGGTGGCGCGGCTATTTGCTCGATGCGTTTCAACTGAAGGTGACACCGGTCAAAGCAAGTCTAGCTGTCGGCGTCATTTGGGCAGTTTGGCATATTCCGCTCTTTTTCATGGTAGGGACAGGGCAAGCATTGATCCCATTTTGGGCGTATGGCACGGCACTTCTCGCATTCACATTCATCATTTCGTGGCTGTATAACGTCACGACAATGAACTTATGGGCCGTATTTCTGCTCCATACGATATTCAACGTTTCGTTCACGCTCATTCCGTTGAGTGAGCCGGATGCGTTTCCAATCGGTTTTCTGCACTTGACGCTGTTGCTCGTCACGACTACGATCATCCTCATCTGGCAGACGCACGGCCATCTCGGTTATGATCATCTTGAGCAACTCGAAGCGGTCGAAGGGTCACATCAAGCGAACGTTACACCCAACCGGGACGCGGGTAAAGACTAGAACGTACAATACAGGACTAAAAGGAAGTGGAGACTTTGAATTTTCGCCCGCTTGCACGCGAAGACGTCCAACCGCTCCAACGGTTGTTTATGGAGAGTCTGAGTGATTTGATTCGCCGAGAACAGTTCGAGGACGCCGACCTGTTGGATGAAGAAGTTGAGCGATTGAACACGACCGTTCAAGATAGTTTCGAGGACGAGACCGTTCAAATTTTCGTTGTCGTACAAGACGGCGTCATCGTGGGGACAGCGGCAATTTTACCTCCAAACGATATTATCACCGCCCATGTGGACGTCGAACCGAACACGCCAGAAGTCGGTTGCATGTATGTGTCACCTACGTACCAGCGTCAAGGGGTCGGTCACTTTCTAATTGAACAGGTGAAACGACAATTGTCAGCGAACGGACAGACAGCGTTTTACTTAGATGCCGGCTTTCCGACGTCTCAAACCTATTGGGAAAAGCGACTTGGACCGCCTTTGATGACGATTGAGCATTATTGGGGCCCGGGCGCACCACATAAAATCTGGCGCTGCACGGCCACGGAAAAAGAGACCTGATCGCAAATGCGGTCAGGTCTCTCACTTATTTATAAGTGCTCATGAATTGATGAATCCCAGAAGCGGTGGCGTCTGCCATCCGTTGCCGGTATGTCGTGCTCGTCAAATGCGAGCGGTCGTTCGAGTTGCTGATGAAGCCATATTCGACGAGTGTCGCAGGGACGCTGTTCTTTCCGACAACGTAAACGTTTTGATATTTCACGCCACGGTTACGGATCGTCGGGATGCGAACACCGAGTTCACGGTTGATGGCCGTACCTAAACTTCGGCTAGCCGAGATGTATGGGTTCGTCGTATAGCTTTCTCCGGTCGGTACGAGTACCTCATGACCGTGATAAGACGTATTTGTAGAGGAGTTGGCATGGATGCTGACAAAGGCGCTACCTTTATAGGACTTTGTTAATTCGACGCGTTGTGCGAGCGACAAGTAGACATCGTTCGTTCGTGTCATCCGGGCGTTATAACCATATGTACTCGAAAGCGTGCTCGCGAGTCGTGCGGCAATATCGAATGCAATTACTTTTTCGTAAGATGAGCCGTAGACGGCCCCAGGATCATTTCCGCCGTGTCCGGGATCAATCACAATCGTTCGGCCCGTGCCCGTGGACGTCGTCGGTGTTGTCGTCGTTGAGACCTTTACGTACTGGGCAGAAACATATCCGGTCTTGCCACCATAGCTGACCTTGTACCATGAACCGTAAGCACCAAGATAAGTCACAGCCTTGCCACTTGGTATGGTCACGAGCACGGTAGCAGATGTGGAGGCGCTCTTACGTAAGTTCAAGTTGGCTGTAGTCATGTAGGTTTTTGTAGGGCTTGTTGTCGTAGTGCTTGTCGTTGAAACTTTTATGTATTGAGACGAAACATACCCCGTCTTCCCACCATAGCTAACTTTGTACCAAGAGCCATACGTACCGAGATACGTGACGGCTTTACCGCTTGGGATGGTCACGAGTACGGTAGCGGATGTGGATGCGCTCTTACGTAGATTCAAATTAACAGTCGTAGTGTATTTTTTTGAAGAAGTGGTAGTTACGGTGCTAGTCGTTGAAACCTTTACGTATTGAGATGAAACATATCCAGTTTTGCCGCCGTAACTGACTTTGAACCAAGAGCCATACGTGCCGAGATACGTGATGGCTTTACCACTAGGGATCGTCACGAGCACTGTGGCAGATGTGGATGCGCTCTTACGTAAGTTCAAATTGGCAGTAGTTGTATAAGTAGAGGCAGCTTCAACTTGACTTGTGTCGAAATATTTTGATGTCAAATCAGATGGAGCGACAACCATTCCCCCTAAAACGAGAGACGAGCTAAGTAGCAGTTTAAGATTCCAAGACGGTTTCGATAGGTTCAATCAAGATTCGCTCCTTTAATGGGTAATGTGAAATGAAATGATGATCATGTCTTCGTTATTATATAAGGAAACAAGAAAAAAATGGAGGTTAATATGTAAATTGTTTGACTTTATTTCAACGTGGATCTTTTCAAAGTTTTATATAGTAAAAAGAGACGCGCGAGGGCGTCTCTTTTTAATGTATTAAGCAAGAGGTGAATAGTCTTTAGAGGCGACTTGAATAGTCGGCAAGCTCCAGAGGCGTGGGAAGTCCTCGGCTGCTACCTGGTTGACCGGCAAGCTCCAGAGGCGTGGGAAGTCCTCGGCTGCTACCTGGTTGACCGGCAAGCTCCAGAGGCGTGGGAAGTCCTCGGCTGCTACCTGGTTGACCGGCAAGCTCCAGAGGCGTGGGAAGTCTTCGGCTGCTACCTGGTTGACCGGCAAGCTCCAGAGGCGTGGGAAGTCTTCAGCAGCTAATTCTTCTGATATGAACGGATTTTCTGAAATAAGTGGCTTTGAAAATCCAAACAATAGAAGTAAAGCCAATGAAGTAATTAGGATTTTTTTGAATTTTTTCATAAATAGTACCTCTTTTCTAAATTGTATGCTGTGTATTTTTCCGTATATAAACAATATATGACGCAAAGGTACTATTTGGCAATCATTCGAGATGTGATTGATTCAATTTTAAGGCTGTTAAAACTTGGCGAGATTGAAGTATGGCTGATTCAAATATAGAACCTTTGTAATCGCTTGAGGAAACAGGTGCATGAATTTCAATTGTCTCGTCAGTCTGTGAATTTGTAATTGGTAATATTGAGCATTTGGACTTTTGACTTAAAATTGCGCTGCATAATGGCTGTTCTTCGTTAGTGATGTAGTCTTCCTCAACTCCGGGTTTCCACCCAAACGAAACCTCTGGTAGAACATATAACAGATCGCCTTCGTTCAATTTTTCTACGCAGGTTTCGATTAAGTCGTTTTCACACTGATCTATATTTAAATATCCGATAGATGATTTGAATGGATAAATATTTTTCATACTTCGTTTTAAAATAGTTAATGAAAGTTCAGGTCCAATAACCCATATTTTTTTTGAAGAATAGATTTCGTTTAGTACACGTGCAATTAAAGTGGGTAAGGTTTGATAATAATCGATATGAAACGCATTAATAATAACACCTTTAGAATCTTCTAAAAGAGTTGTTAGGTTTTCGAGGCCTCTAAACTGATTTCGATCCGAAGTGGTAAATAATGCTTCAATACTAGGTGAGTTTTTTGTTGTAAAATAAATACGTGGCTTCACATAATCTCTAGCTAGAAGATTACTAAGTTTACTCATTTAGGTGACCTCCTTTAGTTTATGCCCTATACCTTGCTTTTTGTCATGAATGGAATAAACTTTAAATGAGATAGTCTATCAAAAATAACAGATTTCTCTTTTTGGGATTAGTTAAATTCTATCATGGATAAAAGGACTAGTGATTTCGTATCGTTTGGGAAAATAGACGCTCAAAACCTCTAAAAATTAATGGTTTTTGAGTTCTATTTTCCTAATTGAGATAAAAAACAGCGAAAACAGGGTCTAAAGTATTAAATAAAGAGTCCAGGAGATGCTACTGCATGCAAAATAATTATGGAAATTTGATTAAAGTAGAGCGTCTGCGTCGAAATATGAAACAGTCTGTTTTAGCCCGTGGGATATGTTCCATCTCATATTTAAGTAAAATTGAAAATAACCAAACTGTTCCTAGTGAAGAAGTGCTAGAACTAATTTTTAGGAAATTAGGCTTAGATATTCCTCTTTACGTGACAGTGACTGAAGCTGAAATTGAAAAAATTAAAGTGGAGATTTCAACACTAATGAAAGAAGCTGTTTTATCAAGGAACTTAAATGAAACAGCAGAAAAATTAAAAAAAATAGAGCGATATAAAAAGGATCATAGGGTTTATAAATATAAGCCTCTGTATATATTGATGCTATTAGTGTTAGCGCGATTTGATTTTATGCCTGGCGGAAAACAAGGTTACTTAACGGAATTAGAATGGTTACAAGATCAATTTACATCAGAGGATCGTATAAGGTTTAATATTCTCAAAGCTTTAAAATCTTTTTCATTAAATGATAAAGATACGGCTTTAGATTTAATGCAACAAGTGAGAGAAGAGTTAGATACAACTTATTTGGAAGACTGGGAAATAGCCGACATCAATTATATTATTGGTGGAATGTATTATAAATATACGGATTATCTTCAAACGATTGAACATGTGAATAAAGCGCTTTCGTACTTTAAAGATAATTTTTACGTAGAGCGAGTTATAGAATGCCATTTAATTATTGGCTTAGCTTTCAAGCGAAGGAAACGATTTAATGAAGCATTAGCTAATTATCAAAAGGCGATTAAAGCTGCTGGGGCTACAGACTTAAAAGGGTATTACGGGATGCTTTACAACAACACAGGAGAAATATATTCTCTGCAAGGGAATAGAGAACTTGCCTTAGAATATTTCTTAAAAGGGCTAGAATATAAAGTTGAAAGTAAAAGTAAACTACTAAGTATTCTTTCTTTAGTTGAAGAATATTCTATTAGAGGAAGTTCCCAAGAAGTACTAGATTGGGTAGAAAAGGGAGAGGAAATTATTCAAGAAAAAGAGGAAAATGATAACTTATCTGAATTTATATATCATTTTGGAGTTTTTCGTAATAAGTATACTCATGGAAACAGTAAAGAACTGATTGAAAGCTTAAAAAAGGCAGTACAGTACTTTGAATCTTCTGATGACTACCATTACACGAATAAGTATGCGCTTTGGCTTGCACGAGAACTTCGTGAAAATGGCAAGTATAAATTATCTACTGAATACTACGAAAAATCCATTGCGATTATGTCTCGATGGGATTAACGCCTCCTGAGGCGTTTTTTTACGCAAAAAAAAAGAGACGCCCGAATCGTCTCTTTTCATTTATGGAGTGGTGAAATAATGAACCGTCCAAATTGGCTCGTTCATCAATGCCTTATTTTCCACATGACCCATTTGCACTTGTTGGAGCAAGTGAATGATATGCTTTTGTAAATTGGCCTCGTGTGAACCGCTCGTCAAAATCCCATCTTCACTGGCGATGATATAAAATCCACCCAATCGCAACGGAATATGATTTCTTACAATCGACACGGCAGTCTGAAGTTCAGCTTGCCCGCCCTGCAGTGGCACGTTTATATCAAAACGTCCCCATTGTTTAAAGTCGCCTACTTCTGAAAACGGTGGGTCGCGATGATCCAACTCCATGACCTCCAATCTTGTCTGTCTCTCCCTTACTAGTATAGCTCTTTTTTTAAACTTTACCTGCGAGAATAATGGAAAGGGTGCAGTGACGTACCCTCAGTTTCTCGGTGTTGCTCTTTTTCTAGATTATTCCAAAACATTCCTGCAAAAAAAGAGTAGCAATAGTATAAAAAACACGACCGGAATGAATCCGGCCGCGCTCATTGATGAATCGCCTCTTTTGACGTCGGGAGCTCACAGATGAAGGTGCTGCCTTCGCCGTAAATGGATTCAACGTGCAGATGTCCGTCGTGCGCTTTCGCAATCTCTTTACAAATCGCGAGTCCAAGGCCCGTACCGCCGATTTTGCGGCGGTCCGAGTTGTCGACGCGATAAAACTTTCCGAACAAATTCGGCAAGGCAGACGCAGGAATCCCCATCCCGTTGTCCCGAACTTTTATGACGACTTGATCATCTAGTCGTTCCAATGAAACAAGGACGTTGCCGCCATCTGGAGAATACTTGATGGCATTGCTGAGCAAGTTGCCGAGCAACTGTCGCATCCCTTCTAAGTCAGCTTCGATTTTGAAGTCTTGTCCGACATCGGCATCCAGGTGTAAATGATGCGAGCTGGTCGTCTCTTGATAAAAGTTGATGCTGTCACGTGCTAGGTCAAGAAGGTCGACCGTTTCCCATTCAAACGTCTGCTTTCCAGCCTCCATCTTCTGCAAATCGAGGAAATCGTTGACCAAATAGGATAGACGCTTCGCTTCGTCATGAATCGTTTTCAAATAAAGTTCACGCCTGCTTTCTTTCAAATCACGCTCAAGCATCAATTCCGTGAACCCGTAAATGGAAGACAACGGCGTTCGTAATTCGTGAGACACTGTCGAGACAAGTTCCGACTTCATCCGGTCAATTTCCGTCTCGGCCGTCACATCGCGCAAGACGAGCATCGTGCCATGAATCTTTCCATCCCGGTAGATGCTCTCGGCGTATACTTGGAGGAAGCAATCGCCTTGATCCAATGAAATCGACAACCCATCTTCCGGCGGGTCTTGTTCAAAGACACGTTCGATGTAACTGATAAAGAGGTCTTGTTGATCGACCCGTTCGGCGAACTGTTCGATATCAATCGACACGGCTGACAATTCCTCATAGCCCGCGTATTCGAATTGGAGCTCGTCGAACATGCGGATAAAGGCACGATTCCCGACAATCGTATCCTCTTCGTAATTGAAGTAGAGGATGGCTTCGCGCACTGAGTTGATCAGTTGTGCCGTCTCTTTTCGGTCTTGTTGCATTTGGCGATACAGCCGTGTCCGTAGTAGTGAGATGGCTAACTGATTCGCAAACGCATTCAGTTCCGACGTTTCACTCGCATCGAACGGCTCGTCATAGCATGCCAAGTACAAGCAACCGATCATTGTGCCGTCTGATGGGTCTTTCACTGGAATGACCGTCTCATGGATGTAATACGGATAACCATGAATCTGGTCAGTTACTTTCTTTGAAGTCGCCTCCAGCGATTTCGAAATCATGACGCGCTTTAATAATAGCGACTGTACTTTCAAATCTTCTTGTTGTTCTGTCGTCATACCTTTCGGGACGACAGATGTGATTTCATCGTCTTTGATCAAAAGGACCGCGCCGAACTCAGCCTCGGTCAGCCAGACGATTTTTTCGATGACAGCCGAGTAATCTGATAACGATTCTTTTGAAGCGAGTACTTCAATCAGTTCGTTCCGATACTTTAATTTTGTCTCATTTTGTTTCGAAGCTTCGAGCACCGACTGCATCTCTTGTTGCTTCGTATGCATCTTCTCGTTTTGTCCAACCATTCGTTTAATCAAAGGACGCCCGATCAATAAAATAGCAGTGATAAACATGACTAACCCGATCATCCAAATCCAACGCAACGTCAAGAGCTCGTTCGGTGAGACGTTATCATCTCGAACGAACCAAGCCCCGATTGCCGTTAAAAAGAGACTGACGATACAGACTCCATAGAGGATGCCGAGTATTTGACGACTGTTCAATTGTTCAATCCACTTGCCCATAATACGCTCTACTTCCTTCCTTAACTAAAAACCAACTCCAATTCAATTGTCATAACCGAAATATACAAAAAGAAAAATCAGATGAACACCGAACTGCTCACGTGATGTATCATCAAGGATTCTCTATTTAAATGTCATATCTAGACCGATATACCCCGTATTTTATCATCCTACACATTCCGATATGTTTACGTTTGACACAGTCGTCGTGAACGAGATAATTTGAACCTATAGTCGAATCTAAAGGAGTGCTACCGCATGCTATCGATTGAACCCTCAGCTTTAACCGAACGGGACGCTTATAAATTTTTGATTGGGAGTGTCGTTCCGCGCCCAATCGCATTTGTCACGACCCGTAACGGCGAGACGGTCAACGCCGCGCCGTTCAGTTATTTCAACATCGTGGCTTCTGAACCACCGCTCCTGTCCGTATCGATTCAACGGAAAAATGGTGTCATGAAAGACACGGCCCGTAATGCGGTCGCGACCGAAGAACTCGTCATCCATATCGTGGACGAGACGAACGTGGCTCTCGTGAACGAGACAGCCGCCAATCTCGGACCCGAGGAAAGTGAACTCGAGCGGACGACATTCACACTCGTGTCGAGTGACGTCATTGAAACGCCCGGGGTGAAAGAAGCCAAAATTCGGATGGAGTGTAAACTTGATCATCACGTTCCCATCGAACATGATGGCATGGTGACCGCCGATTTATTGATTGCCCGCGTCGTCCGTTTTCACATCGATCCGACGCTCTATCAGGCCGGCCGCATCGATGCGGAGCAACTGGCGCCGGTCAGTCGCCTCGCCGGTAATTTTTATGCGACACTCGGGGACCCTTTTGAAATCGAACGACCGAAATAAATGCAATGGCGCCTGCTCAAATCAGAGACAAGGCGCCTTTTTTCGGGTAAAGAATGGAAAACCGATTGGCGTGATGGTTTTCTTTCACACGAGCGCTTGAATATGTCACAATAAAATCAGAACATTCAATTTTCGAACGCGTCAGCGATTAGAGAAAAAAGGGGAGTCGGCTATGTCCTATCGTCCAGCCATTCAATCGATCATCAATGCCATTGAGACGGTGATCGTCGGGAAAGAAGATGTCATCGCAAAAAGTTTGACTGCTTTGCTTGCCGGAGGTCACGTCTTGTTAGAAGATGTTCCGGGTGTCGGGAAAACGATGCTCGTTCGTACATTCAGTCGCGCCATCGATTTGGATTTCAAACGTGTCCAGTTCACACCGGACATGTTGCCGTCCGATTTGACGGGGATCTCGATGTACAACCAAAAAACGAAAGAGTTCGAATACCGCCCGGGACCATTGATGGGAAACATCGTTTTGGCTGATGAGATCAACCGGACTTCTCCGAAAACACAGTCAGCGCTTCTTGAGGCGATGGCGGAGCGCAGCGTGACGGTCGACGGGGAAGTGAAGATTTTACCGTCCCCGTTCTTCGTTATGGCGACGCAAAACCCGATTGAGCATGAAGGGACATATCCGCTCCCGGAAGCCCAACTCGACCGCTTCCTGCTTAAAATCGAGATGGGCTATCCATCGTTCAATGAAGAAATTTCCCTGTTGACCCGCTTCGAAAAGGCGGAACCGCTCGAGGCGCTACAAAGCGTGATCACGAAACACGAAGTCGAGCAGATGCAACGGGAAGTGCGTGACGTGCACGTCTCGAGTGCTGTCAAACAGTATATCGTGCGCTTGATTCATGAATCGCGCAACGACCCGAATACGTATCTCGGAGGCAGCCCGCGTGCGACTCTCGCCTTGATGAAGGCATCGCAAGCGTGGGCGTATATCCATAATCGTGATTTCGTTTTGCCGGATGATGTGAAGGCGCTCGCCGGCAGTGTGCTCGGTCATCGCATCTTGCTGACGGCAGAAGCGCGTTATAAAGGAAAGACGGCCGAACAACTCGTCAAAGGCTGGCTCGACTCGTTGCCAGTACCGATGGATCGTGAGGTCAAAGAAGTATGAAAAATTGGATGAAGCTGTTCCTTGTTTGGGCGGCGGCATTCGGTCTTTACGCATTTGCCCGGATTGAAGGAAGTATTGTCGCCTCGACGCTGTGGTGGTCATTTTTTGTCTTGGCTGCGTACTGGACCATCTTTATGATTTATCCGGTCACGGCGGCCAACGTCTCGCGTCGGGTCACGACAAAACGACTCGTCTCGGGACAGACGATGGACGTACAACTGCAAGTGGAGCGCAAGTACCCGTTTCTCGTCGGGATCGTCACGTTAGAAGAGACGCCGCCGCCGCGTCTCGCAACGTCGACGAACGTCATCATTACTCCGGTCGACCGCTTCTTTCGGCGGACAGAGACGGTTCATTATGAGATTGAGCAGATTCACCGAGGCATTCATGTATTTGATCGGACGGTCCTTCACGTGCGTGACGTGTTCGGTCTTTTTGATCGCAAACGCACGTTGCGACTCGAGACGGTCGTTGAAGTGTCCCCGGCGGAACTTCCGTTCGACTTGCCGCGTGACGAGCAAGTCGGAGGGCGTGGGGAACAGTATCGTCGTACGCGAACGTATACCGAGGTCGCGAATACGACGAGCGGTGTTCGGGAATATGCGGCCGGTGACCGCATCGGTCGGATTGATTGGAAGGCATCGGCTCGTCGAGGCAACTTGATGACAAAAACGTTCGACCAAGAGCAAGAGAAGAAACTGTCGCTCGTCTTTGTCCCGTCGACAACGGCAGGCCATGAAGAAGCGTTCGAGCGCTCCTTGTCGCTCCTCGTCGGTGCGATCCGACAGCTCGAACGGAAAAACCTGCCGTTCGAACTGTACGTCATCGAAGAGCAGGTTCGTCTGTTCCATTTGCCGGACCAAAGCGCCGAGGTCGGCCATTACTTGCTGACGGCAACTCCGGAACCGGAAGGGCGCCTCGTCGAACGAGTGAAACGCAACCTGCCGCAAGAGGTGGGGAACTTGATTTTGATTAGCCCGCTCGAGACGAAATGGGTGCGTGAGATGATGAACGAGACGCAAGGAAGCTATCACCTGTATACGGCGAACGAGGTGACGACATGACGATGTGGGTGAAACGGATTGTCTATACGGCGCTTGCCGCCTACTTATTGTCATTTTGGGTCGAGCCGATTGTCGGAAGCACGACGTTCGACGTCAACTGGCCGTTCTTGTTCTTGCTTATTGTGCCGATGTTTGCGAGTTTGTTGCCTTGGTATGGCTTTATTGGCGTAGTCGTTGTCAACTTCTTTATCGTCTTGTACGTGTACCACGGGAGTATCCTCGATTGGTTCGGCCTCTGGTTAGAAGATTTGAGTGGGGTATTGAGCGGGGCTTTACCGGAGGAAGCGATTTTCTTCTCAGCGATGGCGCTCATCGGTGTCTTATTCGCCATTTTGGTCGGACGAACATATCCGAGCTATGGCTTCGTCCTCGGGATGATCGTCTCGACGCTCGGACTGATGGCGTATTTTGACACGTGGACGCTTTATGACGGGGAAGGGAAGATTTTACTCGCGATTTTAGCATCGCTCCTATTACTCTTCGTCACCGACCTAGCGAAGCGACCGAGCAAGTCGCTCGTGCGCTATGTCAGCATCGCGCTCCTCGCATCAGTCGTCTTGGCGCTCGCGAGCGTATCGCCGACCATTGAAGGAGATTGGTCCGATCGGTTGACGACGAGCTTCCAAAACGCGGTGAACGATGAAGGATCAGGCAGCGGTCGTGTCGGTTATGGGGTGAATGATGAACAACTTGGTGGGCCGTTTGAGCAAGATGACGGCATCGTCTTCATCGCCCGTGGTGTACCGGCACGCTATTGGCGTATCGAAGCGAAAGAGATTTACACCGGGAAGGGCTGGATCGAGTCTCCGGTCCTTGACTCGGATTATAATCGCGGGCAACTCGTCGACCAAGCTGTGGATACGACACCGGAACAGGCGCTGCTCCGCTTTGACCGGCGCCAAACGTTCGTCCCGTATGGCGGGGAGTATCCACAAGCGACCGAAACGGAAAACGGAACCGAATTCCGGGTCGGGAATATCGAGGAGCCGTTCCCGAACGAGACGACTCATATCCGGCCGTCTGGAAAAATCGTGTTCGACAACGATGGCCAAACGACGCCTCAGACGATTCAACTTCGCTACAGCGTCCCTTCCTTCACGGAAGAGCAACTGGCGTTGAATGAACCGGTGACAACATTGACGGAAGAAGAGCGACAGGCGTACTTACAGTTACCGGACTCGCTTCCAGATCGGGTCCGAGACTTGTCGGCTGACATCACGGCCGACAGTGAAACGCCTTATGATCAAGCCCAAGCGGTCCAGGCCTACTTCCAATCCGGAGATTTTCAATACAATACGGAAGATGTGGCTGTCCCGGAAGGTGATACGGATTACGTCGATCAATTTTTGTTCGATACATTAATCGGGTACTGCGACAACTTCTCGACCTCGGCTGCTGTCCTTCTCCGGGCGAGCGGGGTGCCGACGCGTTGGGTCAAAGGCTTTACGATGGGTGATGCGCGTGGGGTCATCCAAGGGGAAGAAGAGTACACTGTCCGAAACCGCCACGCCCACTCATGGATCGAATATTTCATTGAAGGCGCAGGATGGGTACCGCTCGAGGCAACCATCAGTTTCTCTGACGCCAACTTGCTTCAAATCGAGACGGAGGCCGACGCGAATGCAGAAGATCCAGCGACCAACGATCCACAGGCGTCGCAAGATGACGAGCCGACGAACCGTCCGCAAGAAGATTTGGCACTTGATGATGTCACGCCGGGAGAGGCGGCAACAGAGAATTGGAATATGCCGGTCTGGGGTTGGATGTTAATTGTGTTCACGGTCGCTGTTCTCGTATGGAACCGAAAAGTAATCGAACGTCTCGTCATGACGCTTTGGTGGACGCGTCGTCCGTTGAATGAGAACCGGCTCGTTGCCATGCATCGTTATCTAGTCAAACGGCTTCGCGGCGCAGGTTTCAAAGTCGATGGGCGGACGCCGTCGGAGCTCGCTGCCGAAGTGGATGCCTATTATGAATCGACCGAAATGACACGATTGACGCGTCTGTTCGAACAAAGCATTTATGCCGAACAAACTCCGAATTCTAAATATAAAGAATATTGGAAAATCATGATTCGTCGAATTATGAGTTGAAGTGGGCGAGTGCATACAGTAAGATAGACGCATTAGTTAGATAATTGAACAGCATTCCTTCGTATATACTCGCGAATTGGCGCGAGAGTCTCTACCGGACCACCGTAAATGGACCGACTATGAAGGAGCACGTTTCGTATACACAGAAAAGGGCGTGCTTCTTCTTCGGTTTCGTGAATCCGTGGGAGAGGCTCGCTCTTTTTTTGAGAAGAAGGCAGAAAGGTGGAGGTTTTGTGAAAGTAGAACAAGAGATGATTTTGGTGCTCGATTTTGGAGGCCAGTATAACCAGTTGATCACACGTCGTGTGCGTGACCTTGGCGTATATAGTGAGCTTCATTCTCACAAGATGACTGCTGCTGAGATTCGTGAACTCGCTCCGGCCGGGATTATTTTCTCTGGAGGACCGAACAGTGTTTATGCGGAAGGTGCTTACCGCTGTGACCCAGAAATTTTCGAACTTGGCATTCCAATTTTCGGGATCTGCTACGGCATGCAGCTCATGACGCATCACTTCGGTGGACGTGTCGAACGAGCCGCGCATCGCGAATACGGGAAAGCGACACTGTTCTCGACACCGGAAGCGTCGGCGCTCTACAAGGATCTCCCAGTGGAACATACCGTCTGGATGAGTCATGGTGACCTCGTCATGGAAGCCCCACCAGGATTTATCGTTGATGGGACGAACCCGTCTTGTCCGGTCGCTTCAATTAAAAACGATGATCTCAAAATGTATGGCGTGCAGTACCACCCTGAAGTGCGTCACTCGGAGTACGGAAATGACATTTTGAAGAATTTCATTTATGAAGTGTGTGGTGCCAAAGGGGAATGGTCGATGGAAAACTTCATCGATATCGAAGTCGAGAAGATTCGTGAAATTGTCGGTGACAAGCAAGTTCTTTGTGCCTTGTCAGGCGGAGTTGACTCGTCAGTCGTCGCGGCACTCGTTCATCGCGCGATCGGTGACCAGTTGACATGTATGTTCGTCGACCATGGCTTGCTTCGTAAAAATGAAGCGGACAGCGTCATGAAGACGTTCGCGGACGGCTTCAACATGAAAGTCATTAAGATTGACGCGCGTGATCGTTTCATGGCGAAACTCGCCGGCGTCTCAGATCCGGAACAAAAGCGTAAAATCATCGGCAACGAGTTCATCTATGTGTTTGACGAAGAAGCGTCGAAACTTGTGGACATGGACTTCCTTGCCCAAGGTACACTTTATACGGATATCATCGAGAGTGGGACGGATACGGCACAAACGATCAAGTCGCACCATAACGTCGGTGGACTTCCGGAAGATATGAACTTCACGTTGATCGAGCCGCTCAACACACTCTTCAAAGATGAAGTACGTGAGCTCGGGACTGAGCTCGGATTGCCAGACTATATCGTATGGCGTCAACCGTTCCCAGGTCCAGGTCTTGGGATCCGTGTCCTCGGCGAAATCACGGAAGAAAAACTCGAAATCGTGCGCGAATCAGACGCGATTTTACGTGAAGAAGTGAAGAAAGCCGGTCTCGAACGTGACATTTGGCAGTACTTCACGGTTCTTACACCAATTCGTTCAGTCGGCGTCATGGGTGACGAGCGGACGTATGACTATGCGGTCGGTGTTCGTGCTGTCACATCGATTGATGGGATGACTTCAGATTGGGCCCGTATTCCATGGGACGTACTCGAGAAAATCTCGGTTCGTATCGTCAATGAAGTCAGTCACGTCAACCGTGTCCTGTACGACATCACATCGAAGCCACCAGCAACGATCGAGTGGGAATAAAAGGCAGAGGGGAGTATTCCCCTCTGTTTTTATGTGGAAAAACCGAACATTAAGCTTGTATATTTATTTAAAATCCGTTATTAGTGTTGACATTCACTTTTGACGTTGTTAAGATAAAAACGTTCTTATCATATCCGAACAATTAAAAATTATTTTGCCGTATAATATCGGGAATATGGCCCGAGAGTCTCTACGAAATCACCTTAAATGATTTCACTACGGCGAGACATAGATTGGGGACGTATGTCCCTATATGTTTCGCGTGGGGTCTCCGGTCATCGATCGGGGACCTTTTCTCGTTTTACGGCGAGCCAAGGAGGAAAACCAATGAGCACACAGCTCAAGCAAGAACCGCAACATCAACCGTCAGAAAGCCGGATTGAACGTCACTTCCAGTTAAAAGAACTTGGAACGAACGTGAAAACCGAACTCGTCGCAGGATTTACGACATTCCTTGCGATGGCGTACATCTTATTCGTCAACCCGAACATATTGGGTGCTGCTGGCATGAACCCGGGAGCCGTCTTCGTGGCAACTGGTCTCGTCGCACTGATTGGATCGGTCACAATGGGGCTATTCGCCAACTACCCGATCGCCATCGCGCCAGGCATGGGGCTTAACGCCTTCTTCGCCTACAGTGTCGTCATCGGCATGGGCATCCCTTGGCAGACGGCACTCTCGGGAGTGCTCGTCTCAGGATTGTTCTTTATTGCTTTGACACTCTCGGGTATTCGTGAAACGGTCGTCAATGCGATTCCGGCTCCGCTTAAAATGGCGGTGGCTGCAGGGATTGGTTTCTTCATCGCCTTCATCGGCTTGAAAAATGCAGGAATTGTCGTTGCGAACGAAGCGACGCTTGTTAGTCTCGGTTCGCTCGGAACAGGAACTACGCTCCTCGCGGTATTCGGTCTTGTTGTAAGTGCATTGCTAATGGCCCGAGACGTCAAAGGTGGCATTTTCATTGGGATGTTGTTGACAGCTATCGCGGGAATGATTTTTGGTCTCGTGCCGACACCGACTGCAATTTCAGATGTTGTATCGATGCCGCCGAGCATGTCTTCGACGTTCGGTCAAGCGTTCATTAACTTTGGTGATGTCTTCACACTTCAAATGCTTATCGTCATCTTGACGTTCTTCTTCATCGACTTCTTCGATACAGCCGGCACGCTCGTCGCGGTGGCGCGTCAAGCTGGGATCATGAAAGAAAACAAAGTGCCGCGTGCGAGTAAGGCGCTCATGGCTGATTCGACTGCGACGGTTGCAGGTGCGATTTTTGGTACATCGACAGCTACTTCATACGTGGAGTCTTCGGCGGGGGTTGCGGCTGGTGGTCGTACAGGGTTGACTGCTGTATTCGCAGGTTTGTTCTTCGGATTGGCGTTGTTCTTCTCACCACTTTTAGCGGTTGTCACGGCACCGGTCACGGCACCGGCCTTGATTATTGTTGGTGTGTTGATGGCTTCAGCTCTCCTTGATATCGATTGGAAAAAAATCGAAATCGCGGTTCCGGCATTCTTAACGATTATCATGATGCCACTCACGTCGTCGATTGCGACGGGGATTGGGCTTGGGTTCATCTTGTATCCGCTCATGATGATTGCGAAAGGGAAGACAAAAGAGATTCACCCGATCATGTACGGGATGCTGGTCATCTTCTTAGCTTATTTTATGTTCTTGCCACACGCTTAATTAAACGAAGCCGACTCGGTTTATGAGTCGGCTTTTTTGTATGCGGTGTTTTCTGGCAAGAAAGGGTCGTACATGGTTAAAGCATGGTTTTCTGTGATGAATTCATTGCGGATGAACGTGCCGTCTTGTGAGAGGACGCTTCTGAATATTTGGTTATGACGAACGGTTCCGCCCCACCATTCACTCGTGAAATGATGATTTTCTTCATATATCTTATATTGGAAAGCTGGTGGAGTATTGGACCGCCATTGCCCTACGAGATAATCCTCCTCTATATATAGAAGGAGTTGAAACGTCTGTGCCGTCCGATTAGTGATTTGAAGGTCTAAATAATTGTAGGAACATGTGGCACCGCTCCCGAATGGTTGATCTCTTCGTGAATCGGGGAAGACATCATAACTGTGACGATAACGCTCGGTCACTGTTAGGGGGCTATGGAGCGTGATCCAATAAATCAGATTGGATAATTGGCATAGTCCGCCTCCGGTTCCGGTCGTGACCTTTCCGTAATGCAAAATCATTCCGTCCACATAGCCTTTCCGTTTTGTGGGTCGCCCGATTGTTTTCCAATACGAGAGCACTTCATTCGGAGAGACGATGATGCCGTTCAACTGTTTGATGGCGATGTTGAGATTGATGACTTTATTTTGTTGCATCTCAAGGTCAACGTCTCTCAATCTTCGGTAGAGTGGAGTGCGGTGCTCATGGACGAGGTGAGGCAGCGGTGTAGTGTTTTGTTGAGTCGTATAACGCTTCCCGTCCGTCATCCATTGAACCCGGCGTTTTAATGTATAATACTGTGTCCCTGACCAGATCCGCAGGTTTGATCGTTTCTTCGGTTTCAGTTGGAGCATCGATTAGTCACCTTCTTTAAGTAGAGTAATGAGGTATATTCGGTAAAAGGGAATAATACCCTCTTCAAACTCAAAACAAAGTGAAGTAAGGTGATTTAAAACTTTTTAAAGTTTTTTTAGAATAATGCTTGCCATGTTATAGAAGGGGATGCTATAGTTATCTCTGTTGCCAGCGATGCTTACAACTAAGTAAACAAAGTGGTTGACACGTAATAAAGATAAATGTTATTATTATTTAGTCGCTAAGAGCGGCAGACGAACTTTGAAAACTGAACGATGAGGCAAAAAAAGTTTTACAATTTTTGAATGAAGCGCAAGCTTCGTCATTTTAAAGAGCTATATCAAATTCTTTGGAGAGTTTGATCCTGGCTCAGGACGAACGCTGGCGGCGTGCCTAATACATGCAAGTCGAGCGCAGGAAATCATCTGAACCCTTCGGGGGGACGTTGATGG
>NZ_SJUP01000009.1:0-109630 GCF_004337025.1 Exiguobacterium sp. SL-10
CATCGTCCTTCGAAAAGAAAATACAGGATGAGGGCAAGGAAAAAGAGCGATCGTCCCGACTTGAGTCGGTCCAATCGCTCTTTTTTCTGTCCACGCTCGGATAGAGCGGAGGTTTTTCAGTGCCCTCTCATCGAGAGCGGAGGTTTTTATGATGCGTTGACTTCTTGTTTTTGGAGGTATGGCTTGAGTGACAACGTGTGTTCGGCGACGACTTTCCGAATCGTCTTCGTTTTGGAGCGCATGACGAGCGATGTCGTTTCGACGATATCGTCCGTCAAGAATTTGACGCCGTCGAGCAATTCACCTGACGTGACACCGGTCGCTGCAAAGATGCAATCGTCACTCTTGACGAGGTCGTCAAGAGTGAGCAATTGGAGCGGGTCTTCGATGCCCATCGAGATGACGCGAGCCGTCTCTTCTTCGTTCATTGGGTGAAGGCGTGCCTGCATATCGCCTCCGAGCGCCTTGACGGCCGCCGCCGTGATGACGCCTTCCGGGGCACCACCCGTGCTGATGAAGATATCAATCGGATTTGATTTGACGGCTGCCGCGATGCCAGCCGAGACGTCGCCGTCTTCGAACAGCTTGACGCGAGCACCCATGTTCATCGCTGCTTGACGCAAGTGCTCGTGACGATCACGGTCTTGCATGATGACGGTCACTTCTTCGATGCGCTTGCCGTTATAGAGGGCTGCTTTCTCGATGATCGATTCGAGCGGTTCGTCGAGTGAGACTTTCCCTTTCAAATTGGGTCCGACGACGAGTTTGTCCATATACATATCTGGTGCGTGGAGGAGAGCGCCTTTATCGGCAACGGCGATGACGACCATGGCGTCTCCGAGCCCTTTGGCGACGATTGACGTCCCTTCGAGCGGATCGACCGCGATGTCGACTTCCGGCCCGAACGTCGTGCCAAGCCGCTCGCCGATATAGAGCATCGGTGCTTCGTCGAGTTCGCCTTCACCAATCACGACGGTGGCGTCCATATTGACTGTCCCGAGCACTTCACGCATCGCTGACGTCGCTGCGTCATCTGCCTCGTTCTTTTGACCACGACCGATCCATTTCGATGAGGCGAGTGCTGCGGCCTCGGTTGCTCGTACAATCTCTAGCGCTAATTCTCGTTCCATAGTGTTGTACCCTCCACGTGATGTCTATTTAATGTGTCATACTATTTAGAGTGTTAATCCGTGGATTAGTGTATCACAATCGGATAAATGATGTAAATAGGTGAGATTCTTTTCTCGAGTGAGAAAAAGGATTACTATAGGAGGCAGGGGGGGATTCCGATGTATTTTGTGAACAGAGAAAAGATTAATGAGACGTTGGCCCATATGGAGACGATGCTCGATCGATTCGATCAATTAGAAGGGGACGCCTTCACGGTCGAACTGGCGAAACAACGTTTGGCCGTCCACTTGATGGAAGGCGTGATTGACGTCGGCAACTCGATGATTGATGGCTTCATCATGCGCGACCCGGGTAGCTATGAGGACATCGTCGATATTTTGCTCGATGAGCGTGTGCTCGACGCCGAGACAGCGGTAGCCGCGAAAGCGCTCGTCGGATTGCGTGCCCATTACGTGCGCGAGTTTGTCACGGCGGACTCGACTCGGTTTGACGCGTGGGTCGAGCGTCATCAAGCGACGTTTGAGGCATTCCCAAAGCAGGTCCGACGCTATGTAGAAGTAGAGCTCGGTCCTGTATCAGCATTTTTACCAGAAAGCGAGTGATTGGATGAATCCGATTAAAGGATACTTATTTGACTTAGACGGCACGATGTATGCGGGGACGGCCCCGATTCAAGCCGCTGTCGATTTCGTAAATCGACTTGAGGCGACGGGCTTCCCGTACTTGTTCGTCACGAATAATGCGTCGATGACGCCGGAGCAAGTAGCGGATAAACTCGTCTCGATGGGGGTCCATGTAACGCCTGAACACGTCTTGACGAGTGCGATGGCGACAGCCCGGTACATCGAGAAGATGACGCCGGGCGCGACGATTTACATGATCGGCGAAGATGGCTTGCGTTTAGCACTTGAAGAACGCGGCTTCCACGTGACGGAAGAGGCGAAGGCGGACTACGTCGTCGTGGGGCTCGACCGTCACATCACGTACGAAAAATTAGCGAAAGGTGCACTCGCGATCCGTGCCGGTGCCCGTTTCATCTCAACGAATGGCGATATCGCCATCCCGACCGAACGTGGCTTTTTACCGGGGAATGGGGCACTCACGTCCGTCTTGACGGTGACGACGGAAAAAGATCCGTTCTTTATCGGTAAACCAGAACCGGTCATGGTCGACATCGCGCTCGAGATGATTGGCCTTACGAAAGAAGAGGTCGTTATGGTCGGGGATAACTACCATACGGATATCTTGTTCGGGATCAACGGTGGGATTCGGACGCTTCACGTCAATTCGGGCGTGCACGGCCCGGCTTTCATTCAGGAACAAGAAAAACTCCCGACCTATATGGTCGAGAGCTTGGACGAATGGACGCATGCATGAAAAAAAGGGATGACATGATTGTCTCCCTTTTCGTATTAGAATACTTGTTCGACTTCAACGATGCCAGGTACTTCTTCGATGAGCGCGCGCTCAATCCCGGCTTTCAATGTGATGGTTGAAGATGGGCAACTGCCGCATGCACCCATCAAACGAAGTTTGACGATGCCTTCTTCTACATCTACGAGTTCGACGTCACCGCCGTCGCGAAGCAAGAACGGGCGTAATTTATCGAGTACTTCTTGGACTTGATCAAACATTTCCATGGTATCTACCCCTTTCTGGTTCTCTTTCATTCTAGCAAGTTTGAGATTGTTTCTCAATCATTAACGCTGAGCGTTTTATGACGATACGGCTTCTTGATTTTTGTATAATAGGAAAGAACAGGGGGAATGGACATGAAAATCACGGTATACGGGGCCGAGGTACAATGTGCGAGCTGCGTTGGGGCACCGAGCTCGATTGAGACGTATGAATGGTTGCAAAGTGCGCTCGCCCGGAAATATCCGGACCAGACGTTCGAATTCGAGTACATCGATTTCGAGACGACGGACGACGACATCGCCGAAGCGATCAAGCAAGATGAGTGGTTCTATCCGCTTGTCCTCTTGAATGGGGAAGTCGTGGATGAAGGGGTCGTCCAGTTACGAAAAGTCTACTCCGCGATTGAACAGGTGACAGCATGAAAAGAGTCGAGCGACGATTGTCGTTCGACTCTTTTGCGTTATAGAAGCTGGAACGACGACGTTGCCGAACCTGCCGTGTAGCCAGAGAGCGTCGCATCAGATTTCACTTGATACGTGCCGCGCTGTGACGAAGAACTTGTCGAGAGCGTGAACGTGATCGCACCAGTCGAACTTGTCTTGCCAGTCCCTGTAAGGGTCGTGCCGTTAGGTTGTGTCACCGTCACGCGGACGTCGGCGTTCGCGACCGCTTGGCCGTTCGAATTCCGGACTGTTGAAGAGATCGAGACGACTTCGCCAGCGTAGTAAGTCGATTTCGATGTCGATACCGTCGTCGTGAGCGCTTGGACCGGCTGCGATGTGCTGCCAGACGTCGGTGCTTGGACGAGTCCGTTCCCGAACAATGTATCACGGCCAGCCGTCCCGAGATCGATTGAGTCTTGTGACAGTTTCGTGCGGAGTTGCGCGCTCGACAACGTCGGGAATGCTTGTTTCATGAGGGCGAGGTTACCTGCGACGTAAGGAGTCGCCATCGATGTCCCACTCATTTGTCCGTAGCCGCCATTTGCAAGTGTCGAGTTGATACCAACCCCTGGTGCTGCGACTTCGACCGTGCTACCTGTCGCCGAGAATGAGGCGCGGTTGTTGTTGATGTCCGTCGCCGCGACGGCGATGGCCGAGCTGTAACGGGCCGGGTAGTTGACGAGGTCGCCTGTACCGTCAGCGCGTCCGTTGTTACCGGCTGCCGCGACGACGAGGATTCCCGCGTTATTGGCGCGATCGACGACTTGTTGGAGCGTTGTCGATGGGCTTGTCGTCCCGAGACTCAAGTTGATGACGTCCATATCGTTCGTGATCGACCAGTCAATCCCGGCGATGATACTCGAGAGGCTACCACTACCGTTGGCTTCGAGTGCTTTAACGGCATAGATGCTCGCCTCATGGGCAATCCCGACCGTTCCGATGCTGTTGTTGCGGGCACCGATGATCCCGGCGACGTGCGTACCGTGACCGTTGTCATCCGCGTAAGAGCTCGTGACCGTACTGAACGAAGCGCCACCGGAAATCGTCAAATCAGGGTGCGGCGAGATTCCGGTATCGACGACCGATACTTTCACGCCTTTCCCGGTGTAGCCACTCTGCCAAGCCGATGGGGCTTTCAACTTCGGGATGCCCCAGTCTTGAGTCTGGTTCTCGATTTGTACCGTTTGGTCGACTTCTACGTGGGCGACGTTTGGATTGTTCTTCAAGCCATTCAAGGCAGCCTTCGGTACTTCAAGCGCTGCAGCCGGAATGTTTTTGTACTGTTGGCGAACTTCCATCCCTTCGATCGAGAGCGGGATGTTCTTCGCCGATTCTTTGAAGACGACGATGACTCGTTCTTTCGATTTGTTTGGAGCAGCTTCCGCGGCTTCCGGGACGGTTGACAAGACGAGCAATGAGGCGAGGACAGTGCTACAGATTTTCTTCAACTTGTTTCCTCCTTCGGGTTATGTAGGCGAGGTGACACGAGGTCGTTCGGCCGTGCCCATAGAGTAACAAAATTTTAAAATAAGTAAAATATGTCCATTGAATTAATAATCTGAAAATTGTGATAAGTAATCGGGGATATCGATACAAGACTATATACTCAACCATGTGACTACAGGCCGGATTTTCTACAATAATTTCACCTTTGACAAAGTATTTGTGTCTACTAAATTTATAGACGTTTCATACTTAACATTCCATTAGTTGGTACGATATGTATATAAAGGGGGGGATTTTATGTTTAAAAAGCAGAAATCATTGGCCGCTTCATTGAACCCGGAATCTGAACTGTCGAATGTTCAGATTCGACTTACAGGAGATATGGAGCAACAGCGGACATTAATTCAACTTGAAAAAAAGGATTTAGCACTTTTACGTACATACCGCAATGAGCTTCAGGCGCTGACCCCGAAGCTTGTTCATATTTTTTATGAAGAACTTGAAAAGATTGATGAAATGCGTACAATGATTCAGCAACACTCGTCTTCGGATCGGTTGAAATTGACATTGTCCAATCACATTGCTGAAATGTTCGAAGGTCAGCTCGATGAAGTGTATATTCAAAAGCGATTGACGATTGCAAAGCGTCACCATTTAATTGGGTTGCAAGGGAAGTGGTACATCGCTGCGTTTCAAAAAATCTTTGATAATATTGTTTGGGCGATCCAACAAGAAAACTTAGAAGGTGACGCAAAGCTGAAGTTAGTGATGGCCGTCTCGAAAATATTTAATTTTGAACAGCAAATTGTATTAGACATGTTTGATCGGGAAGCAGAGCAAGTTCGTGCTGATATAGAAGTAATCAAGTCAGAGGTCAGTCAGACGGTACTGCAAGCGAGTGAGGATTTAGCAGCCATGACAGAACAAGTGATGGCAAGCTATCAAGCGATGAATGAACGGGCGGATGAAATGAAATTGGCGAGCGGGCTCACTCAGACTAAATTAAAAGGGATGAGAGACTCAGCTGTAGTAGGAAAGGATTCGCTTTTAAGTGAAACAGATTCGTTAGAAACAATTGCGAGTGACTTATCTGTTTCTGCCATAAAAATAAAAGAGCTAGAAACGTTGACGCAAGAGATTACGATGATTGCGGATTCTGTTAAACGCGTTGCGAATCAAACGAACATGCTAAGTTTGAACGCTGCGATTGAGGCAGCACGTGCTGGGGAGCAAGGGAAAGGGTTTCATGTCGTAGCGACCGAAGTACGGCAATTGGCGAACCAATCTAAAGAATCGGCAGAGCAGGTCGGCGATTTGGTCAATCGTTTGACGAAACAAATGGAAGAGACATCGAAACGCGTTGTATGGACCGAACGTGAAATGCAAAATACCATGACAAGGATGAATCAAATCACTAGTGCTTTTATTGAGATATCGGACTCCTCCGAACTCGCAACCGGTCAAATGGAACAATTGGTGCAAGACATTCATGATATTGTCGAAGCAGTTGTTGATTTGAAACGGGCTACAGCCCAAATCGCAACGTCATCCACACAATTAATGGATACCGCACAACGATTTTAAAGATAATGAAAAAACGGAGCACCTTTAGCTCCGTTTTTTCATTCACTGATTATTTGATGACTTTATGTTTCCAAAGAATTCCGGATTTGAGCAGTCGAGCGACTTTGCCGGTAAGTGACTGTTTCCCCATGAAGACGCCGAAACCGGCTTTCTTCCCGAGCGAGCCGAGCGTGCCACGTAGTTTGATGTCCGGTAAATCCGGATAACTGACGCCTTTCCATTTACAGAGCAACACTTGGACAATCTGTTCGGCCTGCGCTTCCGCGAGTTGCCCGGAAGGTGCATACGGCAGGCTGGCGTTGTCACCGACCACGAAAATATCGGGTTGTTCCGGGACGTAATGGTGCGGCGTCAATTTGACACGTCCACCTCCGTCGAGCTCCCAACCTTGGTTGCGGACGACAGCGACCGGTTGAATCCCGGCCGTCCATACCGTCAAGTCGGAAGCGAAGTGCTGCTCATGGTTCCACAACCCATCGGCGTCGACCCGAACGATGTTCGAGTTGTTGATGACCTCGACGCCATGTTCCTCAAACCACGACTGGACATACATCGAGACACGATTGGAAAGGAATGATAAAACGGACGGGCCGCGGTCGAATAAACGGACTGTCAAGTCGGGACGACTCTCACGCAGTTCGCTGGCGAGCTCGACGCCTGACAGGCCGGCACCAACGATGGAGACGACCGATCCAGGAGACAGGCCGTTGATCGCTTGCTGGGTCTTTCGTGATTCTTCTAACGTTTGAATGCTGTACGTGAACTCAGCGGCACCGGGCACATTGTGATACTTGTCCTCGCAACCGAGACCGATGACGAGGTCGTCATACGGTACTTTTTCCCCGCTCGCGAGCAGGACCATTTTGTCTCCCGCATCGATATCGGTGACTTGGCCGTATATGTAATCGACCTCTTCTGGAAAATCGATGCGGATGTCACGATCCGACACGGTTCCCGCCGCAAGTGCATAATACTCTGTTTTTAACCCATGGTAAGGTAGACGGTCGATGAGTGTGATCGATACGTCCTTCAGCTGATGGCCGAGGACGCGTTCGATTACACGCATACCCCCGTAACCGCCTCCCAAGACGACTAATTTGCGCATAAAAATCCCCCTTTGTTACACTTCAACTGTATCATGTTATAATACGCCGTAGAAGAACCATTTTCCTGCTTTGAAGGAAAGGGAAAGGGTGAATGATATGATGAATCCAATCATTGAGTTCTGTGCCTCGAATTTAGCGATGGGCTCGCAAATCGCCCGGGCAAAGTTAGAGTCCGATCCAGACCTCGATGTCGTTGAATATGGCTGTACGGGCTACTGTGGAGTCTGTTCACTCGACTTGTTTTGCCTCGTCGACGGCGAAGTCGTGACGGGAGATACGCCAGAGCAACTCGTGACGAATGTATATGAAAAAATTGAAGAAATGGCTTGGTGAAAAAGTTTGAAGCAACTTCAAACTTTTTTTATTTTGCCTGTTTTGACCCGTTGCATTTTTAAAAAGGGTCTGTTATATTCAAAGAGGTTCGAATGTAGGTTGTCTGACGTTTAACAACATAAAAAGAAAGCGTTTCAAACGGTAGGACACATCTCGATTCGGGTATATCACAATATCAGGTTTCCCCAATATGAAAGGAGCACAACACCAATGAATATCATGAGCGTGGTTGGTATTTTGGCACTAATTGGAATCGCTTACATCTTCTCGACCAACCGTAAAGCCATCAAATGGCGTACCGTTCTTGCCGCTTTCGCGGTACAGTTTACGTTCGCATTCCTCGTCCTCTTCACATCAGCAGGACGTAGCGCGTTGGAATTTATCTCAGGAGGCGTCCAAAACGTCTTGAACACGGCGAACGCCGGAATCGGATTCGTCTTCGGTACAGCCGTCGGCGGAGACAACTTCGTCTTCGCGTTCCAAGTGTTACCGATTATCATCTTTATGTCTTCTTTAATCGCTTTCCTTTACTACATCGGTGTCATGCAATGGGTCATCCGGATCCTCGGTACGGCGCTAGCGAAAGCACTCGGCACATCACGTAAAGAGTCACTTTCAGCGACAGCAAACATTTTCGTCGGTCAGACGGAAGCGCCGCTTGTCATCAAGCCTTACCTTCCGACGATGACACAATCGGAGCTCTTCGCCGTTATGGTCGGTGGTCTCGCGTCGGTTGCCGGTTCAGTACTTGCTGGATACGCTGCTCTTGGTGTACCACTCGAGTACTTGCTCGCAGCGAGCTTCATGGCTGCACCTGCTGGTTTGATGTTCGCGAAAATCATCGTCCCGGAAACAGATGTGCCGGATGACGATATCGAAATCGCTGAAGATGAAGAGAACAAAGCAGCGAACTTTGTTGATGCGGCCGCTCGCGGTGCATCTGACGGTCTCTTCCTTGCATTGAACGTCGGTGCAATGCTTCTTGCTTTCGTATCATTGATTGCACTCGTTAACTTGATTCTTGGTGGGATTGGCGGCTTGTTCGGTTTCGACGGCCTTTCACTCCAATTGATTCTCGGTTACGTGTTCGCACCACTCGCGTTCGTTATCGGTGTACCGTGGGCTGATGCTGTTCAGTTCGGTAGCTTCCTCGGTCAAAAACTCGTCTTGAACGAATTTGTTGCCTTCTCTGAGTTTGCACCAATCATCGGTTCTGGTGAATTGTCTGCTCGTACAGAAGCAATGATCGCGTTCGCGCTCTGTGGATTCGCCAACATCTCATCACTCGCTATCCTTCTCGGTGGTCTTGGTGGTATGGCGCCGAACCGTCGTAACGACATCGCACGTATGGGTGTCCTTGCGATTCTCGCAGGTACGCTTGCCAACTTGATGTCAGCGACACTTGCTGGTCTTCTTCTCTAATCAAACGCGTTATACTCAGAGTGATCACTTCGGTGGTCACTCTTTTTTTGTGGGAGGACTAAAATGTATGGAATGATCGCGCTTTTTGATGAACAAACAGAGAAACGAATTAGAGAGGTATGGGAAGGCTTAAAACGAGAAGGGATTACTTCTTATGCATTTGAAGTTTCGGATCGACAACCGCACATCACGTTAGCGAGTTATAACCGTTTAGATGTCGAGGCGTATATCGGACTTCTGGACACCCACTATCAATCGAAAGAGGTTGTCCATCTAACGTTTAGCACGGTAGGCACGTTTATTCAATCGGGGGCGTTGTTTCTTTCACCTACAATTTCATCCGGATTGAGGGGCCTCCATTCAGAGCATCACCGTGTATTTGGGTCGTTTAACGATAACGTTGAGTCCCTATATTTGCCGGAGTCATGGATTCCGCATTGCACGCTGGCAAACAGGTTGTCTAAAAAAGAGATGAAAGATGCTTTTGAATATTGTACGGACACTGTAAAACCGTTGTCTGGAAAAGTTGTAGAGGTGGCGTTAATCGAACTTGTAACGCCGAGTGACGTGCGTGTTGTTCATTCGGTATCTTTATCCGAAAAAAGCACCTAGACTGGTGTCCAGGTGCTTTTCGTTTACGCTTGAAGTTGCATGCGCTGACGTTCGATCCACGGCTTCAGTTTGAGGAAGAGTGGGACGAACAAGGCGCTGATCAACAAAGCCTTAATGAAGTTGAACGGCAAGATACCGTAGAGGACAAGGTCCGTTTTGACTGCCGGTTGCGCCATCTCGGTCATGCCGAAGAAGAACGCGTAGGCTGGTAAGATGAGCAAATAGTTCAAAATCGCCAAGCTGAGCGCCATCGTGATCGTACCGGCCACGAGGCCTGAAGCGAGCGCTTTATTCGTTTTACGTTTATGGTAGAACCATGCGACCGGATACATGAAGGCGACGCCTGCAAAGAAGTTTGCGACTTCACCGACCGGAACGCCGCCACCGTTAAAGACATAGTAGAGGACGTTTTTTAGAGCGACGACCACAACGCCTGCGAGTGGGGAGAACACGATCCCGGCGACGAGCGCGGGAATGTCACTAAAGTCCACTTTTAGGAATGGTGGTAGGAATGGCAGTGGGAAGTTAAAGAGCATGAGGACAAAAGAAATGGCCCCGAGCATCGATAGCGTCACCAGTGTTGTCAATCGTTTGTTGCGCGTTGTTTTCATCAAAATCTCTCCTTTTGTCGCTCCTTGATGAATGGCACCCGTCGCATAGAAAAACCCGATTGTATGAAACAATCGGGAGAGTTTACGCGCATACGAAATAGATGTTCTCATCGGTGTTTAAACCATACCAAAGAAAACATCCGGATATCGGTCGGATGCCGCCATCTTCTCCCATCCAGACTTTACTGTCGGCTTTCGAATCTCACGAAATCAGCAAGCAACGCCTTGCTCGCTCACGGGCTGAGAAGATCATGTCTTCAATACCGCCGGTCGGGAATTTCACCCTGCCCCGAAGATGGAACGATTTAATTTTTTTTGTTACAGTTTAGTTATACAAGATATTTCACAAAATCTCAAGTCAGTTGACTTGAAGTTAAGATAATGAAGGAGGAGTTCAGATGATTCATTTGACAGAGTCAGCTGCATTACAAGTCATCGATATGATGAAACAAACCGAACACCCCGACAATCAGTACTTGCGCATCAAGGTCCAAGGTGGGGGATGTACCGGTCTATCGTACGGGATGGGGTTTGATGAAGATAAAACAGACAAGGACGTTCAGTTTGACCACTACGGTGTCCGGGTTATCGTCGCCGAAGCCGATCATGGGGTCGTCGACGGTCTCGAGATTGACTATAAGCAGTCGATGCTCGGAGGGGGCTTCACGATTAAGAACCCGAACGCCATCGCCACGTGCGGTTGCGGTTCGAGTTTCCGAACGGCGTCGAACGCCGGGACACCGGGAGATTGCTAAACGAAAGGCCGATCGTATGGACGATTGGCCTTTTTTTTGATTCAATCAGTTTCTTCCATCAAAATCAAGCGAATCACTTTTGACGTCGCATCCAATTCGATGTGATGTTGCCAAGGGCGGAACGCCGTGATTTTGCATGTGTCGGTCGTGATTTGGAACGAACAGACGCTCTCTTCCTCTTGGTCAAGGACCGAGTAACGGCTGAAGTCCGATAAACTTTGATAGATGGCGTATTGCTTCGGTAACTCACACGTCCATCCTTTTTCTAACATAAGTTGATGCATGGGCTTCGCCTCTTTCTTTTCTATATATATAAGAATAACAAAAATATTCAAGGATGTGGAAGATTAGTCGAGAGGACGCAAGGGAAAATGAAAAGAGATGTCATTTTTATGTGGGAGGGGTAGGGACGATGAGAAAAGTATTGATTTTCGGTGGCTCACGCTACTTTGGAAAGCGGTTGGCACTTCGGTTGGCGGAGGCTGGCGACGAGGTGACGATTGTGACGCGCGGACAACTGCAAGTGCCCGAGGCGGAAGGGATCCGTTCAATCAAAGGGGACCGGCAGTCGGTGGCGACGATGAAAGACTTGTCGCGCGACCATTATGACCTCGTCTATGACAATATTTGCTTTAACCCGTATCAAGCGAAAATCGCCTCGGACGCTTTCATGGATCAAGTCGGTAAATATGTACTCACGTCGACGATGTCCGTCTATGCACCAGGTGCCGATTTGAAAGAAAGTGATTTTAATCCGCTCCACCACGACTATCATCTCGAATCCGAACATGACTATGGACAAGGGAAGCGAGAGGCCGAGTCCTACTTCTTCCATCGAGCGTCGTTCCCGGTCGCAACGGTTCGCTTGCCGATTGTAGTCGGTCCGGACGACTATACAGATCGTCTCAAGTTTTATATCGACGCCGTCCGTCGGGAAGAGCCGGTCGTCCTCCATCATCCGGAAGCGAAGATGGGTTTTATCTCAAGTTTTGAAGCAGCGGCCTTTTTGGAATGGGTCGGTCGGGCGAACGTGACCGGACCGTTCAATGCGGCGAGTGAAGGAGTCATCTCACTCGGTGCGCTCATGGAACGGATCGGCCATCATTTGAATAAACCGGTCCAAATCATCAAGGACGGCGAGTCATCACCGTACGATACGGACGTCGACTATTATATGTCGATTGCCGAGGCGAAAAAGGCCGGCTTCGTCTTTACCCAACTCGATGATTGGCTCGACCGGGTCATCGTTCAGACAATCCGCAAATGAAAATGGCCCTCATCGTGATGAGGGCCACATCTTTTATTTCCCGGCAAATACCGAAGTTGAATGTTGCGGGTGGCGTGCTGTCGGGTCGACGAGCTGCTTCACTTGGTTGATGGCGATTGGTGCTTCACCGAAGCCTGTCGCAATCAATTTTACTTTTCCTTCGTACGTGGCGATGTCACCGCAGGCGAAGATGCCGGCGACCGTCGTCTCCATGCGCGAGTCGACACGGATCGTGTTCTTCTCGAACTCCATGCCCCAGTTCTTGATTGGGCCAAGCGACGAAACGAAACCGTAGTTACAGATGAGGTCATCGATTTCGACGAATTTCGATTCGCCATCCTTGTCCGTCAACTCGACCGACTCGATGTGTGTCTCACCTGAAAGGGATTCGATGTTATATGGCGTCCAGACGTTGATTGTCGATGCCTTCATCTGTTCGACCGTATGCTCGTGTGCACGGAAGCGGTCACGGCGGTGAACGATATGGACTTCCTTCGCAATTCCTTCGAGCATGAGTGCCCAGTCAACAGCCGAGTCACCGCCGCCGGCGATCATGACGCGACGATCACGGAATTTCTCCATGTTATCGACGAAGTAATGAAGATTCGCATAGTCTTCACAACCATCGAGACCGAGTGGTCGTGCGGCGAATGCCCCGTTCCCAGCCGTGATGATGATCGCTTTCGTATGGTACTCATCTTTATTCGTTGTAATCTGGAACGTGCCGTCTTCGAGACGCTCGACCGTTTCAACTGTTTCCCCGAGGCGATAGTCTTGTTCGAACTGATCGGCTTGGGCTTTCAATTGGTCAATCAAATCTTGGGCTTTCACTTTCGGGAAGCCGGCGATGTCGTAAATATATTTTTCTGGATACAGTGTCGACAATTGTCCGCCAAGTTGTGGCAAACTCTCAATCAACGCCGTATCGAGTTGGCGCATACCTGCATAAAATGCGGTGAACAGTCCGACCGGGCCGCCACCGATGATGATCACATCTTTCGTCGATTTCATCGAATTCCTCCTCAAAACGTATACATCCATTATAGTGACAATTATGAATTAAATCCATTCTGTACAAACATCCTATACTTTCAAAAAAAATTCAAGAAGATATGCTTTTCCATTGAGAAAACAAAATAAAGAGCGTACAATGGACGAGAAGCAATTGTGAACATTGGTTGAACAAGGTTTAGGCTTTATTGTGAACACGCATGTGAAAAAACACACAACATACGTGTTCAAGAAAACAAAACTATCAAAACAAGGTGGAAATGAACATGAAACGACCTAACATTGTTATTCTTGGCGCAGGTTTCGGCGGACTCATCACAGCGGTGAACCTCCAGAAGACGCTCTCAGCTGGCGACGCGAACATCACGCTCATCAACAAGCATGATTACCATTACCAGACGACGTGGCTCCATGAACCAGCGGCCGGAACGATGAAACCGGAGCAAGCTCGTATCTATATCAACGACGTCGTGAACCCATCACGTGTGAAATTTGTCAAAGGGATCGTCGATCGCGTCGATACTACGGCAAAACAAGTCTTGCTCGTAGACGGTTCAGCAGTTGAATATGATTATGTCGTATTCGCACTCGGTGGCGTACCAGAAACATTCGGTATCCCTGGCCTTAAAGAGAACGCGATGACAATCAGTTCATTGAACAGCGTCCGTAAAATTAAAGAACATATCGAATACTCGTTCGCTCAATATAAAACGAACGGTTCAGCTGACCGCTCGTACGTGACAATCGTCGTCGGTGGCGCAGGTTTCACAGGAATTGAATTCCTCGGCGAACTCGTCAACCGTGTGCCTGAACTTTGCAAACAGTATGACGTACCACGCGAAGCGGTTCGTATCGTGAACATCGAAGCGGCTCCGACCGTTCTTCCTGGTTTCGATCCAGAACTCACGACGTACGCACAGAAGTGGCTCGAGCGTAACGGCGTCGAGATGAAACTCGGTAACGGCATCAAAGGCGTGGAACCAGGTGTCGTCACGTTCGGTCCGCTTCAAGGCGACACGACGGAAACGATCGCAGCGAACACAATCCTTTGGACAGGTGGCGTGAGCGGTAGCCCAATCATCGAGAAGTCTGGCTTCGAAGCGGTCCGTAACCGTGTCATGGTCGAGGCGGACAACCGTGCCCCTGGTCACGACAACGTCTTCATCATCGGTGACTGCTCGGCTGTCATGGACCCGGTCTCAAACCGTCCGTACCCGCCGACTGCCCAAATCGCGACACAACAAGCGCACAATGTGGCGAAAAACATCGCGGCGCTCATCAACGGGAAATCGACTTCGAAATTCGCGTATGAGAGCAAAGGTACAGTCGCATCACTTGGCCACAACGACGGTATCGGCATCGTCATGGGCAAAAAGATCTTCGGTCGCAACGCTTCATTCATGAAGAAAGTGATCGACAACAAACACTTCATCGAATTGAAGAAGTACGGTCTCGTCCTCAAAAAAGGTAAATTCTAAGCAATATGACCAAGTAGCCCGCTCATCCGAACGGGCTACTTTTTTTGATGACGCCTTATGGTTCACCTTTGACCTAAGAGAGGACGATTCGGTATAATAGACAACGGGAAAAGGGGGGCAATCGCATGCATATCATCCAGGCTGTCATTGGGGCGATTCTTTATTTGGTCATCTTCTTCAGCATCGGCTTCATTTTGAACATGCTACTTAAAAAAACATGGACACTTGTGTTCATCTATCCGATTTTCGTCATTATGATGATTGATAACGTCAAGCTCTCGAGTTACATCACAGAAACATCGACCGCGCTCGCCAACGTCTACGAACGGGTGCTCGGACTTCAGTTTTTGGATGTGTTCATGCTCGGTTTCGGGTTGCTCGGTGCGATATTGGCCGGCGTCACGATTCGCTATTTGCGAAAGAGCGGTTACTCAATGTTTTAAAGACGACAGAAATGTTCGTCTTTTTTTGTTTTCCGCCTACTTTTTTAGAGGGCGAACCGATATACTAGATAAGATAACGATTTAATTAGTAAGGGATGCGATGAGAATGACATTACCGATGTATACGATCAAGAAAGTGTTGAATAATAGCGTTGTCATTTGCCAACATGATCCGGAACCGGAAGTCATTCTACTCGGGAAGGGGATTGGCTTCGGCAAGAAAGCGGGCGATCTCGTCGACCCAGCCAGTGTCCCGGAGAAAGTGTATCAACTGACGGATAAGGAAGAACAATCGCAATATCGTGAACTCGTCAAACATGTCGATGAGGACTTCATTGCCTTCATGCAAGAGATTGTCGGCTTTATCGAGAACAACACGGGCAAAAAAGTCGATCAACATATCCACATTGGTTTGACCGATCACTTGTTTTTCACAATGAAGCGGATCGAACAAGGGATGGAAGTGACGAATCCGTTCTTACTTGAAACTGAATCGCTCTATCCGAACGAGTACGCTTTGGCTGAACGGATTGTCGATATGATTCACGAGCGACTCGACGTCCTGTTGCCGGACGCGGAGATTGGTTTCATCGCGCTCCATATCCATTCGGCGACGACGTTCAAAAACGTACTCGAGGTCAATCGGCACAACCAAATCATTGGCCAAATCGTACAAGCAATTGAGAGTCGTTTGAACGTCAAAATGGACCGAAGTTCACTCGATTATAAGCGCTTACTTCGGCACTTAAGGTACGCCGTTGAGCGGGTTGCGACGGGTGAGATGGTGGAGGCCCCACAAAAAATTGAAAAGGTATTGCGCGAAGAATATCCGCTATGCTATAGTACTGCTTGGGAGCTGATGGGCATCATGGAACGCGAATTAAAGCGTCCGGTCCCGCGAGGTGAAGCGACATATTTGACGATGCATCTCCAGCGCCTAACAAGTAGATAACTGATACCACGTATCTTACGTGTTACTGATTCGATCAGGCATGAGTAAGGAGTGGAACGCAACGATGTCTCCATTAGGAGAGGTCTACGTTCTATACCTTATTCATGCCTGTTTCTGTTTTTATAAACGTTTATTATGAAAACGTTTAGATACGTCGGTTGTCTGACATCTACAGTCGTCTTTCCGCACGAAACAATCACAAAAAGGAGGATTTATCATGTTTAAGCAGATCTTTGGTGTTCTTCAAAAAGTCGGTAAAGCACTTATGCTTCCTGTTGCGATCTTGCCGGCAGCCGGTCTTCTTCTTGCATTCGGTAACGCAATGCAAAACCCGGCCCTTACATCACGCGCTGGTTGGTTAACGAACGAAGGCGTTGTGAAATTCGCTCAGCTCATGGAGCAAGCGGGTGGCATTATCTTCTCGAACTTAGCACTCTTATTCGCAGTCGGTGTCGCGATCGGTTTAGCAGGGGACGGCGTTGCCGGACTTGCAGCTATCGTCGGATTCCTCATCATGAACAAAGTAATGGGTGTTTGGCTCGAACTCACACCTGAAGTCATCGCACAAGGTGACCCGGCTTACGCATCAGTACTCGGGATTCCAACACTCCAAACTGGGGTATTCGGGGGTATCATTATGGGTCTGATTGCCGCCTGGGCCTATAATAAGTACTTCAACATCGAGTTGCCGCAATTCCTTGGCTTCTTTGCTGGTAAGCGTTTCGTTCCAATCGTCACGGCAGTTGCAGCTGTCGTTGCTGGTTTCGTCATGCTTCTCATCTGGCCACCAGTTCAGCACGGATTGAACACGTTCTCAAACTTCATGTTGACTGAAAACCGCACGTTCGCGGCATTCATCTTCGGTTTGATCGAACGTTCATTGATTCCATTCGGTCTTCACCACATCTTCTACTCACCATTCTGGTTCGAGTTCGGCTCGTACACGGATGCAGCGGGTAACATCGTTCGTGGTGACCAAGCCATCTTCTTCGCACAAATTCGTGATGGCGCTGAGTTGACAGCCGGTACGTTCATGACTGGTAAGTACCCGTTCATGATGTTCGGTCTTCCAGCAGCAGCACTCGCAATGTACCACGAAGCACGTCCTGAACGTAAAGCAGTCGTCGGTGGTCTCTTGGCTTCGGCAGCACTTACATCGTTCTTGACTGGTATTACTGAGCCGATCGAGTTCTCATTCTTGTTCGTTGCTCCACTCTTGTTCGCAGTACACGCAGTCTTCGCTGGCCTTTCATTCATGGTCATGCACATCTTGAACGTCAAAATCGGGATGACGTTCTCGGGCGGTTTGATCGACTACCTTCTCTTCGGTGTACTTCCTAACCGTACAGACTGGTGGCTCGTCATTCCAGTCGGTCTCGTGTTCGCAGTCGTTTACTACTTCGGATTCCGCTTCGTTATCCGTAAGTTCAACTTGAAAACACCGGGCCGTGAAGATGAAGTCGTTGAGCAATCAACTGCTACAGGTTCGGAACTTGCACAAGATATCCTCGTTGGTTTCGGTGGTTCACAAAACATCAAACACCTTGACGCATGTATCACACGTCTCCGCGTCGAAGTAAAAGATAAGAACCAAGTTAACAAAGAAGAGTTGAAACGTCTCGGGGCAGCTGGTGTCCTTGAAGTTGGTAACAACATTCAAGCCATCTTCGGACCGCGTTCGGATGCATTGAAATCAGAAATGCAAGCGGTCATCGCTTCAGGTAACGAAAAGAAAGCTAACTGAATGAAGCTATAAGCCAATCCATTACGGGTTGGCTTTTTTTGTATGGGGGAAACGGTTTCAGTGTGGTATCAGATGGGGAAAAGTAAGTATTCTGACAGAAGGAGGGAACCATGATGTGGAAGAAAGTGTTTGGTGTGTTGCAACGAATTGGGAAGGCACTCATGCTTCCGGTTGCGATTTTACCGGCAGCCGGTCTATTACTCGCGTTTGGTACTGCGTTCCAAAACCCTGATCTCGTTTCGATTTTTCCTTTCTTGGCAAACGATTCACTTGTCCTCATTTGGCAAGTTATGACAGATGCCGGGGATATCGTGTTCGCCAATCTAGGTCTGTTGTTCGCCGTCGGTGTCGCCATCGGGCTAGCCAACGGGGATGGTGTTGCCGGGTTAGCAGCTATCGTTGGTTATTTGATTATGAACAAAGTCATCAGCACGTGGAACGGTATTACCGCGGAAATCGCCCAGGGAGACCCAGCCTATGCATCGGTACTCGGAATCCCGACGCTCCAAATGGGAGTATTCGGGGGTATTATCGCAGGTCTCATTGCCGCTTTCGCGTACAACAAGTACTTCAACATCAAGTTGCCGGATTTCTTAGGGTTCTTTGCTGGGAAGCGGTTCGTGCCAATCGCGACCGCCGCATTCAGCTTGGTGATCGGGATTGCGCTCGCCTACATTTGGCCGCCGATCGGAACGGCCATCAACACGTTCTCGAGCACGATCATTGAAGCGAACGTCGCCGTCTCTGCATTCGTCTTCGGTTTGGTCGAACGTTCTTTGATTCCGTTTGGTCTGCACCACATCTGGTACTCTCCGTTTTGGTTCCAGTTCGGGGAATATACGAACCAGGCGGGAGATCTCGTCCAAGGGGACCAACGGATTTTCTTCGCCCAATTGCGTGATGGCGTCGAGTTTACGGCTGGGACATATATGACCGGGAAATTCCCGTTCATGATGTTCGGATTGCCTGCCGCCTGTCTCGCCATGTTCCACACGGTCCCGAAAGAACGTCGCAAAGACGTCGAAGGACTATACTTCTCCGCAGCTCTCACTTCATTCTTGACTGGGATCACTGAACCAGTTGAGTTCTCATTCGTCTTCGTCGCACCTCTTCTCTTTGGTATTCATGCCGTGTTCGCTGGATTATCCTTTATGACCATGCACTTGCTCAACGTTAAAATCGGGATGACGTTCTCTGGTGGACTCATCGACTATCTGTTGTTCGGGGTGTTACCGAACCGGACAGCCTGGTGGCTCGTCATCCCAGTCGGTCTCGTCTTCGCGGTCGTCTATTACTTCGGGTTCCGCTTCGCCATTACGAAGTTCGACTTGAAAGTTCCGGGACGTGATGTCGTCGCCGAAGGTAAAGGCGCACGGGCTGTCGTCGGGGACGATCTGCCGTATGAAGTTCTCGTCGGTCTCGGCGGACCGGATAACATCAAACACCTCGATGCTTGTATCACGCGTCTTCGCGTCACCGTGAACGATGTGAAGCAAGTCGATAAAGACTTGCTCAAAGATCTCGGGGCGGCCGGAGTGCTTGAAGTCGGAGATAACATTCAAGCCATCTTCGGGCCGAAATCCGATACGCTCAAATCTCAAATCGCTTCCATCATTGAAGGTGGCGAATATAAACCGAAAGAAAAAGCCGTCATCACGCCGGAATCGGCCGAACACGCCGATCATCGTTTCCTTGCCCCGATGTCAGGTGTCATCTTGTCACTCGATGACGTCCCGGATCAAGTGTTCTCGGGCCGCATGATGGGTGAAGGATTCGCCATCGAACCGAGTGCGGGGCAAGTCGTATCGCCGGTCACAGGACACATCACCACGTTCTTCCCGACGAAACACGCAATCGGTCTACTCGCGGACGACGGGCGTGAAATCCTGATCCACGTTGGTCTCGACACGGTCAATCTGAAAGGGGAAGGCTTCGTCGCCAAAGTGAAAGAAGGCGACCGCGTTGAAGCCGGTGACGTCTTACTCGATGTCGACCTCAACTTGATTCGTGACAAAGTTCCATCGCTCATCACACCGATCATTTGGACGAACGGAGACGGCAAGATCGTCGTTGTCCCATTCGGAGAGACGGTCGTCGCTGGTGAAGCGCTCGATTTTAGAACGGATGACAAAGGAGCCGAATAAACGAAAAAAGAAGCTCTCGCAACTGCGAGAACTTCTTTTTTGTTACTTCTTAATATCGAATTTTTCACTGAGGAAGTTCACGACTTCTTCAGCTGTGTCCATGTTGAGGACGTCATTGACGATTGCTTCTGTTTCTGACTTCGTCAAACGCTTCACGAGGCTACGTGCGCGCAGGACGCTTGAAGCTGACATCGAGAACTCGTCAAGACCAAGTCCGAGCAGGATCGGGATGGCGAGCTCTTCTCCAGCCATCTCGCCACACATACCGACCCATTTGCCAGCTTTGTGTGCTTCTGTGATGACGTTGTGGAGAAGGTTCAAGATAGCCGGGTTGAACGGTTGGTACAAGTACGAGACTTTTTCGTTCATGCGGTCCGCTGCCATCGTGTATTGAATCAAGTCGTTCGTGCCGACCGAGAAGAAGTCGACTTCTTTCGCGAATTGTTTCGCCATGACGGCAGTCGAAGGGATTTCGACCATCATCCCTGTCTCGTAGTTACCGACAGCGATGCCTTCTGCTTTCAACTTCGCTTCTTCTTCGAGAAGGAGCGCTTTTGCCGCGCGGAACTCTTCAAGTGTCGCGATCATTGGGAACATGATGGCAAGGTCACCGTGCGCTGAGGCACGGAGAAGAGCGCGAAGCTGTGTGCGGAACAAGTCCGTCTCTTCTAGGCAAAGGCGAATTGCGCGATAGCCGAGAAACGGGTTCATTTCTTTCGGAAGGTCGAGGTAAGACAATTCTTTATCTCCACCGATATCGAGCGTACGGATGACGACTTGTTTGCCGTCCATACCTTCGATGACTGCTTTATAGGCTGTATATTGCTCTTCTTCCGTCGGGAACGTTTCTGAGTCCATGTAGAGGAACTCGGTCCGGTAAAGTCCGATGGCGTCAGCGCCGTTTTTCAACACGCCTTCGAGGTCGTTCGGTGTGCCGATGTTGGCCGCAAGTTTGACTTTATGGCCGTCAGCTGTGATCGACTCTTCGTTGACGAGTTGTTTCAACTCTTCTTTATACGCTTCGAATGCAGCGCGTTTTTCGATGTATTCATTGACGAGTTCTTCAGATGGGTTGACGAAGACGTCACCTTCTGTACCGTCGATGACGACGAGGTCGCCGTTCTTGATTTCTTCGAGCGCTACTTTTGTTCCGACGACAGCCGGGATTTCAAGCGAGCGCGACATGATGGCTGAGTGAGACGTACGTCCACCGATGTTTGTCGCGAATCCTTTGACGTATTTACGGTTGAGTTGTGCCGTGTCAGACGGTGTCAAATCTTCAGCGATGATGATGACTTCTTCAGAAATCGAAGCTGGTGTCATGAATGTGACACCGAGGATATGCGCCATGACGCGTTTCGTGACGTCACGAACGTCGGCAGCGCGTTCACGCATGTACTCGTTATCCATCGATTCAAAGATCATGACCATTGTTTGAGCGACTTCATCGAGCGCCTTCGCAGCGTTCATGTGTTCGCTTTCAATTTTGTCGTTCACTTGTGAGACAATCTCAGGATCCTCGACGATGAGCAAGTGGGCCGAGAAAATTTCTGCCTTGTCTTCACCGAGTTCACGAAGCGTGATCTGACGGATTTCTTCGAGTTCTGTTTTCGACTGAGCGATTGCCGCTTGGAAACGGGCCTTCTCAGCTGCTACGTCCTCGATTTTGTTTGTCGGGATGTCAAATGAAGGTGTCTCCATGACGAATGCTTTCGCAACTGCGATTCCTGCAGATGCGCCAATACCTTTAATGTGTGACATAAGCGTAGTCCCTCTCTTCAAAGAAATAGTGGTTTCCAACGTTATCTCGTTAGTTCTTACCCGAAATGAAAAAGGAACTAACGAAAACATGGAAGATTAAAGTAGCAACGGTCTACTACTAGGGGAAGCCTCGACCGAACAAAATGGCCTCGCCTCAACAGGGAGGGATGCCTGATTGCGTACTTTCTTATCCTATCATAAAATAAATCATCGTCACAACGAGGAGTTAACGCCTGAATTCGAAGAATTCATGACTCTTACGCATACTGTTTCATTATTTCGCTGAAGTTCGTTATGCTAACCATATATAAAGAAGGGAAGTGGCAAACATGTATCAAGTGAAAGACTTAGATTGGAACGGTTCATACGACACGATCGTCGTTGGAATCGGCGCTGCCGACACGATTGAGGAAGGTCTCGATTCATTATTCAATGGACGTGTCAAAGCATTGATTCAATCGGCGGATATTTCGACGAAAACGGGTGAAGTCTCCATCGTCCCGACGTTTGAAGGAACGGTCAAACGGATCCTATTCGTTGGTCTCGGGCAACGGAATGAGAACACAGTTGAAAACGTGCGGAATTGGTTCGGCAAAGTCGCTAAGCAAATCAAGGCTCGCGCTTTCACGGACGTCGCGGTCGCGCTCGACACGTTCGGACCGAACACGGCGAAACTGTTTGCTGAAGCATATGAGATGGCGACGTATGAGCATCCTACATACAAATCTGAGCCGAAACCGGCGAAACCGGACGTGACGATTACGTTGCTCGGGGCTGATGCAAAAGACGAGGCGCTAGCCGGTGCCGCTTACGGACGCGGTGTCAATGTCGCACGGTCGCTCACGATGATGCCGGCCAATATTTTGACTTCGGAAACACTTGCGGACTATGCCGTCGAATTGGCTGAACGTCATGGATTCAGCCATCGCATCTTGGAGAAGGAAGAGATGGAGGCGCTCGGGATGGGGGCACTGCTCGCCGTCAATCAAGGGTCGACCATCCCGCCAAAATTGATTGTCCTCGAATACCACGGTGCAGGTGATGCAGCGCCCGTCGCCGTCGTCGGGAAAGGCATCACGTTTGATACGGGCGGTTACTCGATCAAACCGAAAGACGGCATCGTTGGTATGAAAGGGGATATGGGTGGTGCAGCGACCGTGCTCGGTCTATTCGAGACGCTTGCGACGACGAAACCGAACGTGAACGTTCTCGGTGTCATCCCATCGACGGACAACATGATCTCGGGGGACGCATTCAAGCCGGACGATGTCATCACGGCGATGAACGGGAAGACGATTGAAGTGCTCAATACCGACGCAGAAGGTCGTCTCGTCCTCGCTGACGCCGTCACCTTTGCCAAGACGTATGAACCACAAGCGATTATCGATGTGGCCACGCTCACGGGTGGTGTACTCGTCGCACTCGGTACGGAGGTGACGGGTTGCCTGACGAACGATGCGTCGCTCTACGGCGCCTTAGAAGCTGCGAGCCGTGACACGAACGAACTCGTCTGGCAGATGCCATACTTCGATGTCTTCATCAACCAAGTACGTAAGTCGGAAGTCGCCGACTTAAACAACTCACCGGGCCGTTACGGCCATATGATTTTCGGCGGTGCGTTCGTCGGTGAGTTCGTCGGGGACACGCCTTGGCTCCATCTTGACATTGCAGGCACGAGCGAACGCTCGGCGGCGAATGACCTCGGACCAAAAGGACCGACTGGCGTCATGGTGCGCACACTCGCCTCGATGCTTGAAGGATGGAAACGTTGAAAATTGGATTTGTATTGATGGGTTTGGCCGTCGTCTCCGGTCTCGGATACACGGCTTGGCCAAGCCGTTGGTTGTTAGGGGTGACCGTCTTTTGCGCGGTACTCGGAGTATTGTTTTTGATGCAGGAGGGACGCCGTGGTCGGAGTAGGAATTGATGGCGCGCGCGGGGGCTGGGTACGAATCACGTACGATAGCATCTCGCTCTGTTTGACCATCTCAGAGAAGTTGGAAGATTTATTTATTGAAGGTGCTGTGCATTTTGTCGATATGCCGAAAGACTTAGGGTCGATCGACAAGCCGGATCGGACATGTGACGCGTGGATGCGGTCAAGACTAAAAGAGCGGAAGTCGTCCGTTTTCACACCGCCGATTCAAGACGTGCTCATGGAAGCGTCTTATGCCGAGGCGAACGCGAAGAGTCGTGAACTGGTCGGAAAAGGGATCAGTAAACAAGCGTGGAATCTCGTGCCACGGATTCGTGAGTTTCAAACGGTCACGGAGGCGGACGTCTATGAGTCGCATCCGGAAGTGTGCTTCGCTGTCATGACGGGGAACGAGGCGCGTTTCAGCAAGAAGACCGAAGCGGGAGAGCTCGAACGGATCGAGTTGTTGCGTCGCTATTCGAAAAGCTCGCCTTGGAAGTGGAAGATGTCGAACGTACAAGTCGATGATATTATCGACGCGTGTATGTTGGCCGTTGCTGCTTATGAGGCAGGAACGACAGGGATGGAGACGCATCCGGACCAAACTGAAGGTGTGCCGTTCGTGGCGGTACCGAAGACAAAAGAGCGATGACGCGTCATCGCTCTTTTGGTGTCGTCGGCCCGAGGACGAATCTCCACATATAATGAAACACTTGGGCGTTATAGAGTGCCTTGAGCAACACGGCCAAGACTGGTCCTAAGATGAAGCCGAGCACCCCGAACAGTTGTAACCCTACAAAAATCGAGATGAGGGCGGCGAGCGGATCGAGCCCGATATGGGACCCAACGATTTTCGGCTCGGCCAAGTTACGTTGGACGATGACGACGACATATAAGATGATGAGCCCGATGGCGAGAAACCAGTCACCGTTCACGGCAGCATAAGCGGCCCATGGCAATAGCAACGTTCCGACGCCGAGGTACGGCAACAAGTCGAAGATGGCCGCTAGCAGAGCGAATGAGAACGGGTTGTCGACCCGTAGAATCAGCATCCCGATCAGAACGATCCCGAACGTGATGGAGATGAGCGTCAACTGGGCCCGGACGTAGCCGAACAGCGCCGAGCGCAAATTGGTCATGACGAGTTCGAATTCCTTGAAACCTTTTCGTTCGTTCAAACGCGCAATGGAACGCATGTAGACGTTCCAATCTTTCGTGATGAAGAACCAGGCGAGTACGATGACGATGAATAAGAGTAAGACGAGCGGTAAGGCACTGAGAATGTCTTGCAACAACCCGGCGATTCCTCGCGACAAAACGCCGATCGCAGCCCCAAGTTGGACGCCAATCTCGGTAATTCCACCTTCGAGCGAGTTCGTCTGACCCGGATTGAGCCGCTGGACACTGTCATACGCATCGTTGACGAACGGAGCGATTTTCTCGTTGAACATGCGCTGTATGTATTCGGTGAACGTCTCGATTTGGGCGGGGAGTTTCTCGGCGGCAATCGTCAAGTAACGAATGAGTTGAGTCACGACGATAGCAATCACACCGCTGACGACACTCATGACGATCAATAAGGATGCTAACGTCCCGAGAGCCCGGGGTAATTTGGTCTGACGCTCGAACCAATTGACGAGCGGGACCGTCAACAAGGATAACAAGAAAGCGAACACGAAAGGATACGTATACGTAAAGAGGACGCTCAGTCCCCAAATAACGAAGACGAGCCCGATAATGACGAGCAGGAAACGAAGTAACTGCCACAGTCTGGCTGGCGACACAACACATAGCCCCTTTCCTAACGATTGGATTGAGCATAGTATACCACGTGACTGGTAAATATAGAGGATGGATAGGTGATGGAACATGAAGGAATTACAACGGCGAATCGATCGGATGATCATTCATTTAGGCGGTTATTGGCGGCCACTGTCGGGGTTGGCCCGGCTGTTGGAAGAAGTGGGCGAAGTCGGAGGGGCGCTCTATGCGAACGATCGAGTGGCCCTGCGAGAAGAACTGATGGACGTCTTCGTCATATCGACATGTCTGGCAAACCAATATGCCATTACCCTCACGAATCAAACGGCAGCCCAAAGCGAGGCGAGAGAGGACCGGGTTTACTATCGGCTCGTGCGCGAAGCGGGGGAAGTCGGGCGCATCTTAAACGCCTACGAAGGAGATAAAAAGTTGAAGGCGTCCGCGACGCCCGGCTCGTTGCAACGACATATCGAAGCCGTCCAACGCGCAACAATAGAGCTTGCCGACATGAACGGATTTGACCTGTTCGCGGAAATCTTCTCGCTGATTGAAGACAAGTCGTCCCGAGACTTTGGACGCTTTGACCATACCCCGGACCCGATTACGGAAGAATCGGTTCGCACGTACCTTATGTACATGGACGGGCGGTACTGGGGTGGAATCGAGGCTAAACCTTTCGAAGCAGTGAGCCGATATAGAGAACGGGAAGGGCACTTGACTCGTTTTTTAAAAATCGCCGAAGTCGAGGGACTCGATGGGTTTGTCATTCGACAACCTAAGCCGGCCTTCCACATTGGACGCTCAGCCGAGACGGACTTGCAACTTCCGGCCCATTTTACTGTCGAGATTGAGCAGCATGGTGTCGATACGTTTTGGGTTGTGCGAAAACAAAGGTAAAATCATTCCCCTTTTTTGTAAAAAGCATTCATCATTTTTTAAAATATTTACTTTTTTAATAAAAACAATATGCTACTATGAAGGTGTTGTCAGTCGCAATGTCTGTGTAAAGAAAGGGATATTTTGGATGAATATGAAGCTTTTTAAACTTGTCCTCATCATGATCATATTGGTGTCATCTATTCAAATAAACGTTGCAGTAGCAGCTACGAGAGAAGGCGAAACGACGGTAAACCTGAACGTGAGATCCGCACCGAGTACGAGCGGAAAATTAATAAAAACGTTAAAAAAAGGAACTAAAGTAAAATATGAAATTTATAACAAAACGTGGAGTAAAATATATTTAGATAATCGAACTTACTATGCCGCGGCCCAGTATATCAAACCGACATCTGCTAGTTCCTCTTCGGTGACGAAGCAAGCGACGACGTCGACAGGTGTGACAACGGTCAATTTGAATATCCGAATGTCGGCCTATAGCAAGGCGAAGATTTATCGGACGCTAAAAAAAGGTACGACGGTTCAATACGCCGTCCATAACTCGTCTTGGGCGAAAGTATACGTGGATGGTAAGACATACTACGCCGCTAAAACGTATATTGCCCCGAAAGTCACAACGTCAGCACCGAGTGTAGTGAAAGAGAACGGTTATGCCAATCGAGAATTAAAGTTGTACGGATATCGCAATCAACGATCGACTGCCCTTAAAGTATTACCTGCGAAATCGGCGGTCGTCTCGAGCAAATATAACTCGAGCTGGTCGGTCGTTTATATCGGAAGCAAGACATATTATGCACCAACGGCCTTTATCACGGCCGGTGCGATTAAACCGACCGTGGTGAAAGAGGACGGTCATGCGAACCGCGAATTAAAATTATATGGTTATCGCAGTCAACGATCGACTGCCCTCAAAGTATTACCCGCGAAATCGGCGGTCGTCTCGAGTAAATATAACTCGAGCTGGTCGGTCGTTTATATCGGGAGCAAGACATATTATGCACCAACGGCCTTTATCACGGCCGGTGCGTTCAAACCGACCGTGGTGAAAGAGGACGGTCATGCGAACCGCGAATTAAAATTATATGGTTATCGCAGTCAACAATCGACTGCCCTCAAAGTATTACCCGCGAAATCGGCGGTCGTCTCGAGCAAATATAACTCGAGCTGGTCGGTCGTTTATATCGGGAGCAAGACGTATTATGCACCAACGGCCTTTATCAGTCCAGGCGCTCCGGCGGTAACGCCGCCACCGGCGACGAAGCCGCCAGTCATCCAAAAAGTTCAAGGATATGCGAACCGGAATGCCAACCTCTATAAAAAGACGATTCAATCATCACCGGTCGCCCGTGTGTTACCGAAGTATACGGCTGTGACGTATAGCAAATATAACTCGAGTTGGTCAGTCGTCTATATCGGATCGGACACGTTCTATACCCCGACTTCATGGCTAACGGCCGGGAAGGCTCCGGCCGCCCCTGCGGCCACGCCAAAAGGAAAAGTGTATACGAACACGCCGGGTGACGTGTTGAACGTCCGGGCGAGCGCCTCTGCGAGCTCTACAGTTCTCGGCAGACTCGCCCATGGCACCCAAGTCGACCATTACGGTTCTACGAACGGCTTCTATAAAATCAAGTACAATGGACGCGATGGCTATATCTCGACGGCTTACGCGATGACGGTCAAGCCTAGCGCGACGAGCAACGCCATCATCGTCCTCGATGCGGGCCATGGAGGCGGTGACCCGGGAGCGGTGAATGGATCGCTCTATGAGAAGACAATCGTCCTCGACGTGACGAAACGAGTCGAGGCGTACCTCCGTTCGAAGTATGACTACCAAGTCCGGTTGACGCGCTCGACGGACGTCTACTTGACGCTTGACCAACGCGTTCAAACTGCGAAAACACTTCGCGGCAACTTGTTCGTCAGTTTGCATACGAACGCTGCGACGACGCCGTACGCCAAGGGTGTTGAGACGTTCTACTCGTCATCATCTGCTCATAGCGCGAAGAGCCGTGTTCTCGCGACGAACATTCAGTCCAATTTGATGGGTAAGATGTCAGGGATGACGAACCGTGGTGTCAAGACGGCAAACTATTATGTCATTCGTTATAATACGATGCCATCGGCTCTCGTCGAACTCGGTTTTATTTCCTCGCCTCAAGACCTTACGCATTTACGGAGCAATGCCTCACGTCAACGGATGGCGGAAGGCGTTGCCGAAGGAATCGCAACATACGTACGTGCCTATCATTAATGCTCATCTGATATGAAAATGCCCCGACTCGGGAAGAGAGTCGGGGCATTTTGCGTTTATAGATCGTCGAAGCCGTTGGCGTCGGTGACTTTTGCGTACGAACGCGATTTTTGTTCGAAGAAGTCGGATTTTGTGGCATTCAATGAATCGTCTGAATAGGCACGGATCCACGGCATGACGTCTTCATTGAACCCTTCATACAGATCATTCAAGCCGATGACGCGGAGACGTTTGTTAGCGAGGTACTTGACGTAGTCCCGCATCTCGCTGACGTCGAGCCCGTCGAGGTCACGAAGGACGTATTCGCACCATTCGACTTCGAGGTCGACGGCTTCCGCCATCGTGTCATAGACGAACTGACTGAAGCGACCGTCGGCGTCAATCTCCGGGTTTTCCGTCAACACGGCCCGGAGCAACTGGCTGACGAAATAGGAGTGTTGCATCTCGTCGCGCTGAATATAGCTGATCATCGTCGACGTTCCGACCATCTTCTGGTGACGCGCCAAGTTGTAGAAGTAGGCGAATCCGGAATAGAAGTTGATCCCTTCGAGGATAATCGAGGCGACGAGCGACTTGGCGAACGTCTCGGCCGTCTGGTCGGCGCGGAAGTCCTCATATAAGTCTAAAATGAATTGGTTCCGTTTCATGACCATCTCGTCGTCTTTGGCGATATCGAAGATGCGATTTTGTTCGCTCAGCGGCACAAGACTTGAAAGGACGTAACTATAAGATTGGTTATGGACGACCTCTTGCTGAGCGATGACAGCAAGCACGGCATGCACCGATGAGTCCGATGAGAACATCGATGACTCAAGGATATAGCGCGTCTGCACCGAGTCGAGAATCGACAACAACCCGATGATCCGTTTAAAGGCGTCTTGTTCCCGCTCGCTCAATTGCGGCCATTGCTGCATGTCTTTGGACATCGAAATCTCATCCGGAATCCAAAAGTTCGAGAGCAACTGTTTATAGATGGTATAAAACTGTGGGTAGGCGATGTCGTTCCAATTGACGATAGAACTCGTCTCGCCCCCGATAATAGCGGTCGCCCGGTTAGGATGTTTGGGCGACAGTAGTTTGATCTTTTGAATGGTCATGGACATATACTCCTTCTTCGGTGTTTCTTGCCAACCGCTCGGCCCAATGTCGGACGTTGTACGGTTGATTGCGCGGCGACTGTTCGATTTTCAACGTCTCACCGGCGAGGGGAATCCCGTATTTTGAAAGGTGGTAGGCCATCTCATCGACCGCACGACAGAAGTGGACGAACATCTTGTCGCCCGTCCCGAACACGGCGGCTTGGCGAAGCGGCACATTGAGCTCTTTTAAGACGAGGCGGAACGTGTCTTTCATCTCGTCCGGCAAGACGCCGTCTGCCCACGTGTATGACCCGAAATAGACGAGATCATATGAGGCGAGTGATTGGGCTTCGCGATGGCCGATGCGGTCCGCTTCATACAAGACGACGCGGTCGCTCCGCTTGACGTGGGTCGCTTGAATCAACTCGGCGACCTCTTCTGTATTCCCGCTCATCGAACTATAGACGATTGCGACGTTCATGGTCGTTCCCACCTTTCTATTACGTGACGTTATGAGGCACATGATTCACATTCGTCGACTTCAACGGTCGTTGAACGTGTGTAGTAAATGGATTTCATTCCGAGTGACCACGCCTCAAGGTGCATCGCCAACATTTCGGTCGCCTTCACGTCGTTTTTGACGTATAGGTTGAAGCTGATTGCTTGGTCGATGTGACGCTGACGGGCCGCGTTTTGACGGATGCTCCAGAGCTGGTCGACTTCGAATGCTGATTTATAGAACCAATTCGTCTCCGGATTGAGGTCTGGGACCGTGACCGGGATCTTATAGTTTTTCTTCTCTTCCGAATAGACCTTCTTATAGATTGGATCAATCGAGGCGGTGCTGCCGGCGATAATGGCCGTCGACGAGTTCGGTGCGACCGCCATCATGTAGGCGTTACGGACACCGTTCTGATTCACTTTGGCAGCCAGTCCATCCCAATCGAGATCGTCGTGTGAGCGATAGTTACGGCGTTTGAAGTACTCACCGGTATGCCACTCCGATCCTTCGAACACGCCGAACGCGCCTTTTTCTTTGGCCAGTTCCATTGACGCTTGAATCGTGAGGTAAGCGATCTTCTCATACAGCTTCTCCGCATACTGGACGGCATCGACCGATTCCCAACGGATCCCTTCTAGGGCGAGCAAGTGATGCCAACCGAACGTTCCGAGTCCGACGGCACGGTATTTTTGGTTCGTGATCATCGCTTGCGGTACTTCAATCGTGTTCAAGTCGATGACGTTGTCGAGCATCCGCATTTGAATCGGGATGAGTCGTTCGAGCACATCTGACTTCACGGCCCGGGCGAGGGCGATTGAGCTCAAGTTACAGACGACGAAGTCGCCAGGCGTTTTCGTGATCACGATTTTTCCGTCCGCTGTGTACTCTTCATCGATGGTTGTCGGTGACATGTTTTGCGCGATCTCTGAACAGAGGTTCGAGCTGTAAATCATGCCGGCGTGCTTGTTTGGGTTGGCGCGGTTCACGGCGTCACGGAAGAACATGTATGGTGTTCCTGTCTCGAGCTGTGAGCGCATGTATCGTTTGACGAGGTCGATGGCTGGTACCGTTACGCGCGAGAGTTCAGGTGTATTGACGCACGCCATGTATTTCTCGGTGAACGAACCGCCGTTTTCCGTCTCATCATAGAAGTCTTCTAGGCTGAAGCCCATGACCGTACGAATCTCGTGCGGGTCGAACAAATGCCAATCGCCGCGGGCTTCGACCGTACGCATGAACAAATCAGGCAAACAGACGCCCGTGAACAAGTCATGGGTCCGGAGGCGCTCATCCCCGTTGTTCAATTTCGCATCGAGGAATTCGAAGATATCCTTATGCCAAATGTCGAGGTAGACGGCAATCGAACCTTGGCGCATACCGAGCTGGTCGACCGAGACGGCCGTGTTGTTCAATTGCTTCATCCAAGGAAGCGCACCGCTCGAGACGCCTTTAAAGCCTTTGATGTCGCTGCCGCGTGAACGAATTTTGCCGAGATAGACGCCGATTCCGCCGCCGCCTTTCGAGAGCGTGGCCACGTCTGTGTTCGAGTCGTAGATGCCGCGGAGCGAATCGTCGACCGTATCGATGAAACATGAGCTGAGCTGGCCATAAGATTTCCCGGCGTTCGAGAGTGTCGGTGTTGCCACTGTCATATAGAGGTTCGATAGTGCCCAGTACGCCTCTTCGACGAGTTTTACACGTTGATCGGCTTTCTCGTTTTGCATGAGCGTCATGGCGATGACCATAAACCGCTCTTGCGGCAACTCGTACAAGTTTTTGACGTGGTCGCGACCGAGGTAACGGTCCGATAACGTCCGCAGACCGATATAGGTGAACATACGGTCACGTGACGGGTCAATCAACGTCTCCAAGTAGGCGATGTCTTCTTTCGAGTACGTATCGAGTAATGCTGATGTGAAAATGCCTTTTGTCGTGAGCATCTCAATCATTGGATAGAGCGCGCCATAACGCATCGAGGCGTCATAGCCACGGTTACGGGCCGCTTCTAAATAGAGGCGGTTTAAGTACATTTCTGTGGCGACGAACGTCCAGTCCGGCTCTTCGGCCTTCAACATGTCAAGGGCGTGCATCGTCAAGAGCTCATATACTACATCTTGTGTCAGTGTCTTTCCTTCGAGCGCCCGAACGGCTCGTTCTTCGTATCGTTCGACACTAAGCTGTGGGTAGCGTTGTTTTAATGATTGGATCAATGTCGAGACGTCAGTAAGCGTCGGCGTAGCAGCCAACATCGTCTCGTGATGGATAGGGGATGTCAAAACGATCACTCCTTCTTCGGATGTAGATATTATAAAGGTATAGCGGAACTTGTCCGATTCGACGTCAATGATGGATGAACGTGATAAATATCCGTTAACTATATATTGACGTTTTCTTGTCTTTTTAATCATAAATCACCTATATTTAGTTTTGCAATCTTGACATTCGGCAAACTGTCGACGCCTAGATTACTTTTACTCAAAAACGGCGCTATCACCCGATTTGAGATGAGATATGAGATAGAAAAAAATTAAATTGACGTTCATATGAAAAGGCATGCAAGTTTATGTAAGCGGTCAATCATGAACCAGATGTTAAAATAAACGAGAATATCATTACATTTTGACGCATCTGTCAGGAAATTAATCATCTGGTCGACCACTATATATAGGGACGACTATTTTTTAAAAAGGAAGGAAATTTGAGCGCTCACTAGCATCGAACTGAAAAGTGATGTAGATTGAGGGAGTACGATCTGAAATCAAGGTAAAAAGAAGGGTTTAACAAATGAGAGCAGAAGACTTATTATTAGCATGGGACCCACTCGGTTACGGGCTTGGGTCGTATGGACCAGAGTTTGATGATATCGCCTTGGCGCTCATTCACATCGACACAATCGATGAGTTGGATGAAGCGGTTCGCCGGATTTTGACAGACGCGTTCGGCGACTGTCCAAGTGAATCGGAAACACGGGCCATGGCGGAACGACTACTCGCGTCTTCAGAAGCTTGTCAATTATAAGGGGGAACCACGATGTTACGTATCGATCCAACACCGAATCCAAATGCAATGAAAATCACACTTCCTGAGAACGTCTTTGGCGCGAAAAGCCAAAGCGTGAAAGCCGGAGAAGAGACGGACCAACCGCTCCTCGCGAAACTCGTCGCCATCGAAGGCGTGGAGAGCGTGTTCGCTTATGGCGATTTCGTCACGGTATCAAAAGAGAACGGCGTCAGCTGGGAAGCGATCTTGCCGCACGTCGAAACAGCTTACCGCGGATGAACCCGCTCGTTACGATCGTCATTCCGGTCTACTCACGGGAGACGGAATTGACGGAACTGCTCGAAAGTCTGGTCGTCCAGACGTTCGGGTCGTTCGAAGTACTTGTGATCAATAATGACGGGCCGCCAAAACAGCACCTTTTGGCGCCTTTTTTGAATCGATTATCGATTCGCTATATCGAGCTCGGCGAGAATCATCACGTCAAAGCCCGCAACCGCGGCGTAGAGGAAGCGAAAGGCGACTATATCCTGTTGCTCGACGATGATGATTTGCTCATGCCGACCCATATCGAACAAGCGCTCGAGGACATCCGTTCGGCCGACCTCGTCTTCACGGATGCGGAACTGTTCCGCTTCACGTGGGAAGATGGACGCCGGCGCGTCACTGACTGGGAGGCGTTCGCCTACGACCTCGATTTGAATCGACTTCGCCAAGACTCGACGTTCATCCCGTCCGGTACGCTGTATCGAAAACGGCTTCACGACGACATCGGTCCGTTCGATGAAGCCGTCTATAATTATTGGGATTGGGACTTCATTTTACGCGTCAGCGAAGTCGGGACGATTCGTCATCCGGCCCGTGCGACGGTGCTCTATGCATTCAACGGTACGGACAACCTGTCGGCCAAACAAGACGAGACGCGTCGTCGCTACTTTGATCGGTTCTGTCACAAGCACGGCCTCGTCGATATGGAGATGAAAAACTTCCATATCGTCCAAGCCGAGCGGCGGGACTATGTGAGACAGACAGAAAGAACGTTCACAGGGGCGTTCCCCGGTAGAACGGAAGGAGAATAACTATGTACACATCAAAAGAACTAGAACTGCTCGAGCTGCTCGAAGAGAAAGGTTACCTCGAGACGAAACTGTTGGCGAACTTGCTCGCGACCGACGAGGCAACCGTCGAGGCGATGCTCGAGAAGTTCAAAGCCGACGGGATTTTGCTCGGTTTCCGAGCGATGGTCAACTGGCAAAAAATCAACCGGCATGACGTCACGGCGTTCATCGACGTCAAAGTCACTCCGAAACGGGGGCGCGGTTTCGATGAGGTCGCGGAGCGGATATATCGCTTCCCGGAAGTGACGGCGCTCTATTTGATGTCTGGGGCTTACGACCTGCAAGTCGTTATCCGGGCGCACTCACTCCAAGACGTCGCATCGTTCGTCTCGGATAAGTTGTCACCGCTCGACTCGGTCGTCTCGACGACGACGCACTTCAAGTTGAAGACGTATAAGCATGATGGTATTTTATTCACCCCACAAGTCGAAGACAAACGGTTGAATATTACGCCATGAAGTCACTGTCCCAACAAGTCGTCTCAATGAAACCGTCCGGCATCCGCCGCTTCTTTGATTTGGCGCAAACGATGGAAAACGTCGTCTCTCTCGGGGTGGGAGAGCCGGATTTCATCACGCCGTGGAATGTACGCGAAGCGAGCTATGCGGCGCTCGAGCAAGGCTATACGGCCTATAGCGCCAACGCAGGACTCCTCGAGTTGCGACAAGAAATCGCGAGTTATATGACGGACCGTTTTGGGGCAACGTATGACCCCGCGACAGAACTGATTGTCACGACGGGAGCGTCGCAGGCGCTCGATATCGCGTTCCGAGCACTGCTCAACCCAGGTGACGAAGTCATCGTTGTCGAACCGGCGTTCGTCTCGTACGGTCCGCTGATCGAACTCGCCGGCGGGACGGTCGTCCCGGTCGCCTGTCGTCCGGAGAACGGGTTCCGTTTGAACCGGGACGACGTCGAGGCGGCAATCACGGAGCGCACGAAAGCGATGCTCCTCTGCTTCCCGTCAAACCCGACCGGAGCGACGATGACGGGTGAAGAACTCACCGAGATCGCGGAACTCGCGACGAAACATGATCTTTGGGTCGTCAGCGATGAGATTTATGCCGAGTTGTCGTATGATGAGCCGTTCACGAGTTTCGCGACGCTCCACGATATGCGCGAGCGGACGATCGTCGTCAACGGGTTCTCGAAGGCGTTCGCGATGACAGGCTGGCGGCTCGGTTTCACATGTGCGCCGGAAGTCGTGACGCGAGAGATGCTCAAAGTTCATCAGTACGGCATGATGTGTGCCCCGACGCTCGTTCAGTTCGGTGGTCTCGAGGCACTGAAGAGCCGTGACCAGCATGTACCGAAGATGGTGAAGAGCTATCGGCAGCGCCGTAACTACTTCATCCAGGCCCTCAATGACGCCGGGTTACCGACGCACGTACCGGGTGGGGCGTTCTACGCCTTTCCATCGATTCGCCATACCGGATTGACGAGCGAAGAGTTCGCCGAGCGTCTCTTGCTCGAGGAGCGGGTCGCGGTCGTACCAGGCAACGCGTTCGGCGCGAGCGGTGAAGGGTTTGTCCGAGCCAGCTACGCGACGTCGGTCGAGCAATTACAAGAAGCGATTCGTCGCATCGATCGGTTCATGAAACAGTTCGAAGTGACGACCACAATGACAGACTCTCAGCGATGAGGGTCTGTTTTACGTTTTAGTGGTATAATAGATGGGAAAAGACGAGCGAGGTGAGGCCGTTGGAACGAGTAGATTTTATAGCAATCGGATGTGGGCCCTACAATCTCGGGTTGATGGCGCTCGGCGAATCGACGAGATTGACGGGAGTTTGCTTTGAGGAGCGGGCCGACTTCAATTGGCATGAAGGGATGTTGCTCGAAGCAGCCACGATGCAGACGCATTATTTATATGACCTTGTGACGCTCGCTGACCCGACAAGCCGTCACAGTTATGTGAACTACTTGAAACAGAACGGCCGCTTGCAGACGTGTTTGAATCGCTCGAGAGCGGCAAACTCGGGGAAGAGATTTTCAGTGTGTCGTATGTCGACTATTTCAATCGACTGCCATATATGGAACGTGAGCACCTAGGGAAGGCTTTTGAGCGGTTTCGCAACGGCGTCAACCCGGAGACGCTCCGTGCGATTTACGGGTCGCTATATCATCGGACGGCGGACGGATCGGACCAAGCGACGAACTTGTACACGCAAATTGAAATCGAACGCGTCTCCCATTCTTCGAATTATCTTGTCGAAGGGACTCACCAGCATACCGGAGAATCGTTTATGAACGAGTATGATCCGTCGTGGCGGCGACCGGATATCATCCGCGCATCCCGGCATGGGTCGACCGGGTTGAGATCGAGTGGGAGGCGGAAAATCAGTGGCGCGTCAACGATCGCTATCAAATCGCGACGCAGACCGCATTGGCCGGTAGTCTGTTCACCCACACGAACTTAGAACATTCGCACGGTCCGGCGGCAACGAATTTGGGGATGGCGGTATATCGGAACGCGATCATGTTGAATGAAATGGTGGGAGAAACGATGTTTGATGTCGCCGCGCAACAACCGTTCACGAGTTTTTGAACAAAAAAAGGGCTAGGCCTAAGCCTAGCGGAATCAGGGGGGAATACTTGAAGTCTTGCTTGATTTGTATTTACCCGACCGGTCGACTTTGAAACACGAAAATAATCCCAAATAATCTTTTTTACTAATTTGTACACTTTATCGAAAAAAGTATGTTATAGTAAGTTGATGAATTTAGCATAGGAGTGTTTGTAATGGCAAAATACGAAAAAGATCAAGTTTTAAAAGGTAAAGTAACAGGAATCCAACCTTTCGGTGCGTTCGTCGCACTCGACGACGAGACTCAAGGTCTTGTCCACATCTCTGAAATCTCACACGACTACGTGAAAGACGTGAACGAGTACGTTCAAGTCGGTCAAGAAGTTGAAGTGAAAATTCTTGATGTTGATGAAGCATCTAAGAAAATCAAGCTTTCAATGAAAGCGACACAAGAAGCTCCAAAACGCGAGAAGTCGGCTAAGCCAGCTCGTCGTGGCGCACCACGCCGCAACGAAGCTTCAAACTTCAAGCAAGAAGAAGCTCCAGGATTCACTGTCCTCAAGGACAAACTCGAAGACTGGATCAAAAACACGAACTTCAAGAAGTAAGTGATTGAGACGATCTGCCTTGTGCAGGTCGTCTTTTTTTTGTACAGGAGATGTCCTCATCGTTCTCGAACTGTACAGAAAAGGAGTGAGGACCATGAGAATCGGAATCATCGGTACAGGCGGGATTGCCAAGACCGCCCATATCCCGCAATACATCGCGGCAGGGGCTGACGTCGTCGCCGTCATGAATCGGACCCGGGAGCGCGGGGAAGCGGTGGCTGAACAGTTTGGAATCGAACGGGTGTACGAGACGGTCGAAGAGATGCTCGTCACAGAACAACTCGATGCGGTCAGTGTGTGTACGCCGAACGCGCTCCATAAAGAACAAGTCATCGCCGCGCTCGAGGCAGGCTGTCACGTCCTCTGTGAGAAGCCACCGGCCATCTCGGCCCGTGAAGCGAACGAGATGCTCATAGCGGCCCGGAAGGCAGAACGAACCCTTCATTACGGGTTTCATTACCGGCACCGGTCGGACACACAATTATTAAAACGTATGATCGATGGCGGTGAACTCGGGCACGTCTATGCGGCCACCGCGCTCGCCCTCCGCCGTCGCGGCATCCCAGGGTGGGGCGTATTCACCGATAAGGAGCTGCAAGGAGGCGGTGCACTGCTCGATATCGGGGTACATATGCTCGACCTGGCGCTCTATTTGATGGACTATCCGAAACCGGTCGACGTGGTCGGTCACGTCGGTCAATATCTTGGAACGCGATCCGGTGTCGGGCTGATGGGCGACTGGGACGCGGACGCGTTCTCGGTCGAAGACACGGCCCGGGCGATGGTCACGTTCGACAACGGGGCATCCTTGTTCTTAGACGCGAGTTTCATGGCCAACGTCGAGGCGGCGGACACGATGCGGGTCGAACTGCGAGGAACGGAGGGCGGGGCGTCGCTGTTCCCACTCGTCATCCATACGGAAGAGCACGGTGCGTTGTTCGATAAATCACCGGCCCATCTCGCGCTCGAAGACCCGTATACGAGACAGATTCGAACGTTCCTCGAGGCGTGCCGTCAGGAGCCGTCGTACCGGCAAGCAGAACAGGCGGTGACGCTCCATACGATCATCGACCGTATTTACACTCAGGGCTGATTGCTTTTCAATCATAAAAAACAGGGTATATAGTGTAGGTGTTACATATTTTCGAAGGAGGATGAATCATGCACAACTTTGAATACAAGAACCCGACGAAACTCATTTTCGGGACGCATCAGATTGAAAAACTCGCAGGCGAGTTGAAGGCGCTCGACGCCAAGAAAGTGATGCTCGTCTATGGAGGCGGGAGCATCAAGAAGAACGGCACGTACGATGAAGTCGTGACGGAACTGAATAACGCCTCAATCGACTTCGTCGACTTCTCAGGTGTTGAACCGAACCCACGCATCGAGACAGTACGTCGCGCGGTCAAGCAAGCACGCGAAGAAAACATCGATGCGTTGCTCGCGGTCGGTGGCGGTTCGGTCATCGATTGTACGAAACTCATCTCGGCGGCCATCCCGTACGAAGGGGATGCATGGGACATCGTTCTCCGCGACCATATTCCGACAGAAGCGATCCCGTTTGGTACAGTGCTCACGCTCGCGGCGACAGGTTCAGAGATGAACTCAGGATCGGTCATCACAAACTGGGAGACACAAGAGAAGTACGGTTGGGGCCATCCGCTCGTCTATCCGACGTTCTCAATCCTTGATCCGCGTTACACGGTATCGGTACCAAAAGATCAAACAATCTACGGTATCGTCGACATGATGAGTCACTGTTTCGAACAATACTTCCACCCGAACCATGCACCGGTCCAAGAGCGCATGACCGAAGGCGTCTTGAAAGCGGTCGTCGAATCGGCACCGAAGCTCGTCAATGATTTAGAGAACGTCGACTTGCGTGCCATCATCTTGTTCTCAGGTACGATCGCCTTGAACGGTGTGCTGCAAATGGGTGCTTCAGGTGACTGGGCGTCACATAACATTGAGCATGCGGTATCGGCTGTCCATGACATTCCGCACGCAGGAGGGCTCGCCATTCTGTTCCCACGCTGGATGGAGCATGTGCTCGATGAAGACAATGCGGCACGTTTCGCCCGCCTCGGAACAGAAGTGTTCAATGTTGAACCGGCCGACACGGATTTGGAGACGGCGAAGCGTACAATCGCAGCCGTGCGCGCCTTCTTCGATGAGCTTGGTGCACCAAGCTCGCTCCGTGACTATGACATCGACGAGTCGACATTCGACGCCATCCTTGATTCTGCTATGAAACGTGGTGCGTTCGGTCGCTTCCGTACGCTCGAACGTGAAGACGTGGCGGCCATTCTTGAGTTGAGCAAATAAGGCGATTTGATGCCTATTTTGCAATAATGATTGAACGAATCCGACGTTTCCGTTTATGATGGGTCATGTATGGCTCTTCAAGGAGCGATTTAAAGGAGGAAATGACATGTCAACAGTACGTTTCGATTATTCAAACGCCCTGTCTTTCGTCGGGGAACATGAAGTCGATCAATTGCAAGAAACCGTGAAAGCAATGCATTCGGTCATCCATGACCGTAGCGGGGCAGGTAGCGATTTCCTTGGGTGGGTCGACCTTCCAACAAACTATGATACGGATGAGTTTGCCCGCATCAAAGCGGCCGCGGAACGAATCCGCGAGAACTCGGACGTCCTCGTCGTCGTCGGAATCGGTGGATCATACCTCGGCGCACGCGCGGCAATCGAGATGCTTCAACATTCATTCTTCAACGTATTGTCAAAAGAAGAGCGCAACGCGCCACAAGTCTTCTTCGCTGGTCACAACATCTCGTCTACTTATTTGACAGAGTTGCTCCACGTGCTCGAAGGCAAAGACGTCTCGGTCAACGTCATCTCGAAATCGGGAACGACGACAGAGCCGGCGATCGCGTTCCGTGTCTTGAAACAGTTCATGGAAGACAAATATGGTCAAGACGGTGCTCGTGAGCGCATTTATGCGACGACAGACCGTGCTCGTGGCGCCTTGAAGACGCTCGCGGATGCAGAAGGTTACGAAACGTTCGTCATCCCGGATGACGTCGGAGGCCGTTTCTCGGTCCTCACACCGGTCGGACTCCTTCCGATTGCGGCGGCAGGCATCGATATTGACGCTCTCATGGAAGGTGCACGCGACGCACAAGACGCGTATTCGTCACCAGAGCTCTCTGAGAACGAGGCGTACCAATATGCGGTCGTCCGTAACGCCTTGTATGCAAAAGGCAAGTCGATCGAGTTGCTCGTCAACTACGAGCCGGCCCTTCACTACGTGTCAGAGTGGTGGAAACAGCTTTACGGCGAGTCGGAAGGAAAAGACAACAAAGGGATTTTCCCGGCGGCAGTCGACTTCTCGACCGACCTCCACTCGATGGGGCAATACATCCAGGAAGGTCGTCGTGACTTGTTCGAGACGGTCATCCGTGTCACGAACGTCCGTCATACGATGAACGTGCCAGAAGACGCACAAGACCTCGATGGCTTGAACTTCCTTGCCGGCGAAACGATTCAATTCGTGAACGACAAGGCAGCCGAAGGAACACTCCTCGCCCACACGGACGGAGAAGTCCCGAACCTCGTCGTCGAATTGCCGGATATGACGCCGTACCACCTCGGTTACTTGTTCTACTTCTTCGAGAAGGCATGCGCGATGAGCGGATACATTCTCGGGGTGAACCCGTTCAATCAACCAGGTGTGGAAGCGTACAAAGCGAACATGTTCGCGTTGCTTGGAAAACCAGGTTACGAAGAGCAAAAAGCTGAGCTTGAAAAGCGTTTGAACCAGTAATTTCGAGTAGGTCCGCTCCGGCGGGCCTATTTTTTTGTTTGAAACTGGAGGAAGACAAGGTAAAGTGAGAGTAGACAGGGGAAGGAAAGGGATGGACTATGTTGACATTCACAGACTACTATCACAATAAAGTCGAGTTGAGCTTTGCGCACTATCCATTTTCGGATACGCCGCTCCACGTCTGGGTCGTCGCCCGCTACGAGAATCAATGGGTGCTGACGAAGCATAAACAACGCGGACTCGAGTTCCCGGGCGGAAAAGTTGAGCCTGGCGAGCATGAGGACGATGCCGCGATTCGGGAAGTGTATGAAGAGACGGGCGGTGTCGTGAAGACGCTGCATTATCTCGGACAATACCGCGTGCTCGGACGCGGGGACACGGTCATTAAAAATATTTATTTTGCTGAGATTGAGCGCTTTGACGATCATCCGGCAGTCGATGAGACCGACGGAGCCGTCTTGATGGCGGAGTTGCCAACGAATTTGCTCCGGAACAACCGGTACAGCTTCATGATGAAGGACCGGGTGCTCCCGGAAACGATGAAGGTGCTCCATGAAAAACGCTTGGTTTGACAAGGTCGAGGTCCTGCCGCCGTATGCCGGCTATCCGATTCACCGAGGCTGGTATGCGACGCGCGACGGTGAGGACGTCGTTGCCTATACAATCACGCCGAAACGGCCAAACGGGCACGTCTTGTTTTATTTGCGTGGTGGGACCGGACGAATCGGGGACGTGCGTTTGCCCCGGTTGATGCAGTTTGCGGCCAGAGGCTTCCACGTCGTGGCTCCCGTCTATCGGGGTAACCATGGCGGAAGCGGGAAAGAGGACTTCGGCGGGGCGGACTTAGAGGACGTCTTGTCCCTCTATGACCGCGTCCGTCGAACGGATACGTTTATTCATGCCCTTGGTTTCTCGCGCGGGGGCATGATGGCGTTATCGCTCGCTGCGGAACGGCCGCTCACGTCCGTCACATCATGGGCGGGTGTCACCAATCTCGAGTGGACGTATGAAGAACAGCGCTCGATGCGGAAAATGCTCCGTCGCATGACCGGGGGGGACCCGGAAGCGGCGCGTGCGGCTTATGTGGAGCGTTCGCCTCTCTACAAAGACTGGGAGGCCCCGACATTATTGATTCACGGGACAGACGACGAGCAAGTGCGACTTCGTCATGCGACAGCCGTGGCCGAACGAATGGGGGAGCGGGCCGAGCTTTGGGTCGTTCCGTTCGCCCATCAACTCCCGTTTTGGGAAAAGTGGAAGACGACCGAAGAGGCAATGGATTGGATGTTAGCCATCGCACAAAAAAATGACTAGTGCCTGCTCGGGCGCTAGTCATTTTTTATTAGACGATGATTGGACCGGCCGCAACGACCGCCTCACTCGTTTTGGTGAATCGCTTAAAGTTGTCTTGGAACTTACGGGCGAGCGCTGCCGCCTCGGCGTCATAACGGGCCCCGTCTTTCCATGTACCACGCGGATCAAGCACGTCCGCTGGCACTCCGTCGATGTGGCGTGGAATCTCGACGTTGAAGATGTCGTGGCGCGTCGTCTCGACGTCACGTAGTTTTCCGTTGACGGCAGCGTTCACCATCGCCCGTGTATAGGCGAGTTTCATCCGTGAGCCTTCCCCGTATGCTCCGCCAGTCCAACCCGTATTGACGAGATAGACGTCGACGTCATGTTTCTCGATCAACGTACCGAGCATATCGGCATATCGTTCCGGCGCGAGTGGCAAGAACGGTGAACCGAAGCATGTCGAGAACGTCGCTTGTGGTTCAGTGACACCGCGCTCCGTACCGGCGAGCTTCGATGTATAACCCGATAAGAAGTGATACATCGCCTGCTCCTTCGTCAATTTGCTGATTGGAGGCAACACCCCGTATGCGTCAGCCGTCAAGAAGACGATCGTGTTCGGATGCCCGGCCCGTGAAGGAAGCATCGCATTATCGATGAATTGAATCGGATAGGCGGCCCGTGTGTTTTCGGTGAGCGAGATGTTCTTGTAGTCCGGCGCGCGAGACTCGTCTAAAACGACGTTCTCAATCAACGAGCCGAATCGGATGGCATCATAGATTTGTGGCTCGTTCTCACGCGACAAGTTGATTGTCTTCGCGTAGCAACCGCCTTCGATATTGAAGACGCCGTCTGGAGACCAGCCGTGTTCGTCGTCGCCGATCAAATGTCGCTCTGTATCGGCCGATAACGTCGTCTTTCCGGTACCAGATAGTCCGAAGAAGAGAGCCGTCTCACCGGCGTCCGATACGTTCGCCGAGCAGTGCATCGATAAGACATGCTGCTCTGGTAACAGGAAGTTCATGACCGAGAAAATCGACTTCTTAATTTCGCCGCCGTATTCTGTTCCCCCGATCAGAATGGTCCGCTTGGCGAATGAGACGAGAATGAACGTTTCTGAGTTCGTCCCGTCGACGACCGGGTCGGCCTTATAGCTCGGTGCATAGATGACCGTGAACGGCTCGAAGGCACCTTGTGTCGGCCATTCGCGCAAGAACAATTGTTTCGCGAACAAGTTGTGCCATGCGTATTCCGTGATGGCCCGGACCGGAAGCGTGTAATGCTCGTCTGCCCCGGCAGACGCCTCGAGATAATAAAGTTTTTCTTTCGTCTCGAGATGTGTGAGCACTTTATCGAGTAGTGCGGTGAACTTCTCTTCCGCGATCGGTTGGTTGACCGGACCCCAGTCCACTAAATGATTGCTGACTTCATCTTGCACGACGAATTTGTCTTTCGGTGACCGTCCTGTGAATTTACCTGTACTGACCGATAAAGCCCCGTCTTTCGTCAGTACGCCTTCCCCGTTGCGAATGGCTTCTTCCACCAGTTCTGGAACCGTTAAGTTCCGCTTCATGTCGGCACCTTTAATTAATTCTTCGATTTTCAGGAGCGTTGTCGCCATCCTGAATCCCACCTTTCCCCTAAATAGATGTGGATGAAATCCGCATACTTCCGCGTTTAATTAGTATGACGTTTTTTATTATATGTGACATACTAATCAAAAACAAGCATTTTTTACCCCTTAAAGTAAGCGCTTTCTTACATTGTCATTCTAACATATTCTGTACCAGGTCATAGTACAAAAACAAAAACCGTCAAAAAAATGTTTGATATTTCACAAACATAACTAATGGACGTACATGAAAAGTTTGACGAATTCGGTCGATACGCTTGACAGAACGGGGTGTCATTTATATGATGGTCTTCGTAACGGATACTCTTATTCTGAGCGGTGGAGGGAACAAGGCCCTACGAAGCCCAGCAACCGTCCGATTTGTCATTGTTATTCGGAAAAGGTGCTATCCTGAAGCGAAGCGCAAGCTTCGAACGATAAGAGGGTAAGGAAGAACGATTCAACCTTTCCCATTGAACATGGCGAAAGGTTTTTTTCATTACCGTCCCAAAGCAACGCGTAAGGGGAACGAGTACCGTCCACACATCACCCTTATTATAGGAGGTTTTTCGAAATGGCAAACTTGAACCGTCGACTTTTCACTTCGGAGTCCGTCACGGAAGGACATCCGGATAAAATTTGTGACCAAATCTCAGATGCGATTTTGGATGCAATTTTAGCTGAAGATCCAAACGCCCGCGTTGCGGCTGAGACATCTGTCACAACAGGTCTCGTGCTCGTAGCGGGTGAGATCACAACATCAACTTACGTGGATATCCCGAAAGTTGTTCGTGAAACAGTTCGTGAGATCGGCTACACACGTGCGAAATATGGTTTCGATGCAGAGACTTGTGCGGTCCTCACATCGATTGACGAGCAATCAGTAGACATCGCCCAAGGTGTCGACCAAGCGCTCGAAGCTCGTGAAGGACACATGACTGAAGAAGAAATCGATGCGATCGGTGCTGGTGACCAAGGTCTCATGTTCGGTTACGCAACAAAAGAGACACCTGAACTCATGCCGCTCCCGATTTCACTCGCTCACAAATTGTCGCGCCGTTTGGCAGAAGTTCGTAAAAACGGAACGCTCGCTTACCTTCGCCCTGATGGGAAGACACAAGTAACAGTCGAATACGACGAAGCGAACAACCCGGTTCGCATCGACACGATCGTCATCTCGACACAACACGCCGAAGACATCACGCTCGAGCAAATCCAAGCTGATTTGAAAGAGCACGTCATCGATGCGGTCATCCCGGCTGAACTCATCGACGCAGACACGAAATACTTCATCAACCCGACTGGCCGCTTCGTTATCGGTGGACCACAAGGGGATGCAGGCCTTACAGGACGTAAAATCATCGTCGATACGTACGGTGGTTACGCTCGCCATGGCGGCGGTGCGTTCTCTGGTAAAGATCCAACCAAAGTTGACCGTTCAGCGGCATATGCAGCTCGTTACGTAGCCAAAAACCTCGTTGCAGCGGGACTTGCTGATAAAGCAGAAGTACAACTCGCTTACGCGATCGGCGTTGCCCACCCGGTATCGATTGCGGTCGACACGTTCGGCACAGGTAAATTGAGCGAGACTGAGCTCGTCGAACTCGTTCGCGAGAACTTCGACCTTCGTCCGGCCGGCATCATCAAGATGCTCGACCTTCGTCGCCCAATCTACAAGCAAACAGCAGCTTACGGCCACTTCGGTCGTACGGACGTTGAACTCCCATGGGAGCAAACGGACAAAGCGGCAGTGCTTGAAGAAGGCGCGAAACGCTTCGCATAAGACAGTAGAAACGACCTTTCTCAGCGAAAGGTCGTTTTTTTATGCTCGTGGTTTATTGTCATTTGATGATTCGCTATTATTTGACGAGGTTTCTTGACCGAGCGCCGTATCTTTCGCTTCGACGACTTTCTCACCGATGTCTTGTAAATCGGCCTTCGCTTCTTGCGCCGTTCCGACGACTTTGTTCACGTCTTCTTTGACGGTATCAACTTCACCAGCGACTTTTTCATAGACGTTTTGGACGTCAGTGGCAACTTCTTGGATGATTCCAGAAGCCGATTTCACTTGGTCGATGACTTGTGAGGCTTTTCCGGCCGGGTCTTGTTTGACCGTATCGACGAGACCGCCGACCGACGATTTCGCGCTCGAGAACGATTGTTTCGTGTTCTCGCGGTTCGACGTACTAAGTAGGGCGAGCAATCCACCGACGAGGGCGCCGAGGAGCATCCCGGTCACGACGGTGATTTTAGGACCACCTGTATTTGATTGGTCAAACTGACGATTTGGATTGTTGGCTTGTTCTACTTGTGGATCGTGTTGTAGTTTCGGTTCCATAGTAACACTCCTTTTTGTAAGTTGGCATTGATACTCTTATACCCGAGTCAAAATGGAAAATAACGTCTTCCTTCATTTCGACATCAAAAAGTAATAAGCGGGCAGGATATTTTTTTGCTGATGGGGAATGATACTACTAGATTGGCCAAAAGGGGGATGCCGTTATGAAGATTCGAGAAGCCGTTCCAGAAGATGCCGCCACCATCCGCGACATTGCGCTCGCGACGGTCAGTGAACAAGACGAGGTTCGGTCAAAAGTGATGGAACGGGCTTATCAGCAGGAGGAGATCGTCCGCGCCATCAGTTCAAGCGAAGAAGCGAAAGAGCAGTTGTTCATTGTCGGTGAAGCCGAAGGCGACGTCATCGGGTTTTATCATGCGATCGACCGCGGGGACACGTGGGAAGTACTGCGACTCTATCTTCATCCGGCCCATCACCGACAAGGTCTCGGAACGGTCCTGTTGACTCATTTGCGCGAGCGCAAAGTTCAACCGATCGAACTGTACGTCGAAAGCTCGAACGAGCAGGCAATCGCTTTTTTAAATCATGAGGCGTTCATCGAGTTAAATCGGATTCAAGAAGAAGTGTATGACCAACCAATGGAACTGATTCACTTACGCTATGACCCGAGCTAAGACCCTAGACGGATTTTTCGGACAAACATCAGTCTCGGCTGATGTTTTTTGTTAGTATGGATATATGGACATAATACAATGAGGTGACAGTATGACATATGAAGAAGAATCACGAAAAGGGGTCATCGTGATCGTCTACCCGCTCCAGTTTACGTCACGCTTGAGTGAGGCGTTTCTAGGGCGGTTACGCGATGAATATGAAGTTCTCGTCGTGACGGGACAGGCGGTCGGCTTGACCGCGGAAGACCATAAACTGTTAATCAAGAGTACGTTGCGCGAGGCGAGCCAGTACAAGCTTCCGATTCACATCATCGCTTTCAGTCTCGGAGCGCTGTTGACGAACCGTTTGCTCCAGGAATACGATGTGCCACTCGGCAGTTTGACGTACATCTCGCCTTTGTTCGATTGGCATCCATCCCGCCAAATCGGTGGCTTGAAACAAGTCGTCGCGAGTGCAGTCGACCGTTTCCGTCCGGACTTACCGCTCGGCATGATGACGTTCATGGGTGCCGGGGAAGAATCATCTCGCTTCGGTGAAATCACGTATGGCCAGTACCGCGAAATCGAGGAGGAAATCGTCGAGCATCAAGAAGAGAAGAAACATTTGCCGCGCCTTCCACTCGCTTGCTTCTATGCACCGGACGACCGCTTCGCCGATGTGAAGCTGACGCTCAACGTTTGCCGGAAAATCGGGGGCGATCAAGTGTACATCCGCCGACTCGAAGGATTCCCACATTTCGGCTATGAACGATTGAACACGAAGTTCGCGGAGACGCTTATCACGTTTTATGAATTGATCCGAGAATGAAAAAGGCGACTCGAGCGAGTCGCCTTTTTCATGTGCGTTTTTCAATCGCCACGATGAACGGGGGATGATTGATTTGGTTGATAAAGCCGTAGCGGAGGACACCGGCGTGTTTTTGATCAAGTGACTCGACATATGCGAGCACTTCGTCGCGCTCGACCTTACCGCTCTCATGACCGTGATAGATGACGACGACGATGACGCCGCCGACGGCCATCACGTCGAGCAGTTGCTCGAGGGCGTCAATGGTCGTATTGCCCGTCGTCGTGACCGACTTGTCACTCCCTGGCAAATAGCCGAGGTTGAACACGGCTGCGGTGATGGGGCGTGTCTCGTTCCCGACGACCGCTCGGACCGTGTCATGGCTGTCGTGTATCACGGTGACACGATCGGCGAGTCCGGCTCCCTCGATGCGAGTGCGTGACGCTTCGACCGCCGCGGCTTGGACGTCGAACGCATAGACATGTCCCGTCGCCTCGACGAGCTCGGCTAAAAATAATGTATCGTGCCCGTTGCCGGCCGTCATATCGATGGCGACGGCACCAGGCGTGATGTGTTCACGGAGTAAGTACTTCGCGAACGGTAACACTCTCATTAATCCCATGGCTCTCATCCTTCTTTTTTCCTTGGAAGGAATCACGACGCACCAGTTCGGCATCGATGGCGTTCAAGACGGCCATCTTGTGCCGGCTCCACGTCGGACCGATCAACAGATCCGGTGGCCCGTCACCGGTCAATCGATGGATGACGATCTCAGGTGGTAACAACTCCAACTGGTCGCAGACGAGCGAGACGTAAGTCGTCTCGTCCATAAGTTCGAGCAATCCTTTTTCATACTGTCGGGCGAGCGGTGTCTGTTTCAAGACGTGGAGCAGATGGATCTTGATTCCTTGTATATTCATTTTAGCAACTTCTCGCGCCGTGTCGAGCATCATATCCGTCGTCTCGCCGGGGAGACCGTTGATGATATGGACGACGACGCGGATATTGCGCCGGCGGAGCTTAGCCAGACCGTCGAGAAACGTTTGATAATCATGGCCCCGGTTGATCTTTTTCGCCGTCGTGTCGTGAATCGTCTGTAGGCCGAGTTCGACCGTGAGTGACGTCCGCTCATTCAACTCGGCGAGATAGTCGACGACGTCGTCCGGTAGACAGTCGGGCCGGGTCGCAATCGACAGACCGACGACTCCTTCTTCCGCGAGGGCGGGCTCAAATAGCTCTCGCAGCCGCTCGACTGGGGCGTACGTGTTGCTGAACGCTTGGAAGTAAGCGATGTAATGGGCCTGTTTCCACTTCCGGTGCAGTCGAGCTTTCACTTCGGCGAATTGGACCGAGATCGGATCGCAGGCATTACCGGCAAAATCACCACTGCCGTCGTCCGAACAGAACGTACAGCCGCCTTTCGAGACGAGCCCGTCCCGGTTCGGACAAGTAAAACCGCCATCGAGCGGCACTTTGAACACTTTCCCACCGAACTCGCGGCGATACGCTTCATTTAATTTGTGATATCTGGCTTTGTCAAACGGGTTTTGCATACATATCCTCTCCTTCTTTGCTCATGCTATCACAAGCTTCCCTCGTGTTTACTTCATAATAAGTAATTTTTCTTGACACTTATGGAGCGTTCCGTTAGCTTGGAGAAGGACTTATTTTTGATTCGGCCGTCGCGCCGAATTTTTATCGTTTATTGGGAAGGAAAGGAGTAACGGGTATGAACAACAAAATGCCGATTTCGGTCTGGATTTTGGTCATCGCGATGGCGCTCAATACGACGGCGGCGTCTTTTTTATGGCCATTTAACACACTCTATATTAATGGATATTTAGGTGAATCGATGACGCTCGCAGGGATTGCCCTGCTCGTCAACTCGGCGCTCGCCATCGTCGGGAACTATATCGGGGGCACGCTGTTTGACCGCATCGGTGGGAAACGCACACTCATCCTCTCGGTCGGCCTATTGCTCGCGAGCTCGCTCGGGTTCTTGTTGTTCCATGCCACGTTCCTCGGGTACTTGGGTTGGCTCGGCTTGATCGGCTTCTCCGGCGGTCTTGTCTTCCCGACGGTGTACGCGTTTGCCGGCTTGATTTGGCCCGAAGGCGGTCGCCGTTCGTTCAACGCGATTTATGTCGCCCAAAACGTCGGGGTCGCCCTCGGTACGGCGATGAGCGGTCAAATCGCGCGCATCGACATCGAATGGATCTTTTACGCGAACTTCTTCTTATCAGTGTTATTCGTCCTTGTCCTCTTGTTCGGGCTCCGTTATTTGAAAGACCCGGCGCGTCCAGTCGTCCAGTCACAGCTTGAGGCTGCGGCGACGACGCTCTCTGCCGCGACGATGAAATCGATGTGGTTCGTCGCCATCGGCTATGCAGCCCTTTGGTTCGTCTACGTGCAATGGCAAGGGACGATTGCCGTCCATTCGCAAGACCTTGGCGTGACGATTAGCCAATATTCCTTGCTTTGGACGGTGAACGGGGCGTTGATCGTGTTCGCCCAACCGCTCCTCAACCGAGCGCTTCGTTACTTTGAAGATGATTTGAAGAAACAGCTTGTCGTCGGAGCTGTCATTTTCCTCGCGGCCTTCGTCATCGTTCCGTTCGCGGGTGGCTTCACGATGTTTATGGTCGCGATGGTCGTCATGACGATCGGGGAGATGTTCATCTGGCCGGCCGTGCCGACGATTGCCGCGAAGCTCGCCCCTCCTGGGAAAGCCGGACAGTTCCAAGGACTCGTCAATATCGCGGCCTCGGTCGGACGGATGATCGGCCCAACGCTCTCCGGTCTTGCGTTTGATTTGCTGGGTATGAATGCAGTATTTGGTTTGTTACTCGTTCTCATTTTGACGGCACTCGTCTTCTTCATGAGAATTCGGACACTGAATGTTCAAAATTGACCGGGTGCGCACATTGGTTGCACGTCCGGAACGAGCGTGTCGGTGACTTTCATTCTAAAATGAAGACAAAGGATCCTTTCACATAATCGTTCCGTCGTTTCCTGTTTCAACATGAAGGGGATGTACACCATGAACGAAGAGGTCAACTTGCTCGTGCTTGCGACCCAATATATGTTCTGGGTCGGATTTGTCGGAATGGCAGCCGCCACGCTCTATTTTTTGGTCGAACGGAATAGTCTTGATCCAGAATACCGGTCTGTCGCCACCGTCGCGGCTTTGGTCACGTTCGTTGCAGCGATCCATTATTACTTTATGAAAGACGCGGTCGGTGATTCGGGGCTGTTGTCGGAAATCACTGGATTCCCGACAGAGATACGGTATATCGATTGGCTCGTGACGACACCGCTCCTGCTCGTGAAGTTTCCGCTGTTGCTCAGTCTGAAAGGGAAGATGAAGACAGGCCTCTTGACGAAGTTGATCGTCGCGGACATCATCATGATCGTCGCGGGGTATCTTGGAGAGTCTTCGATTAACTTGAATGGCGGCTTCACACAACTTGGCCTTTGGGGATATCTCGTCGGTTGTTTGGCCTGGATCTATATTATTTATCTGTTGTTCACCAACGTCACGAAAGCGGCCGAATCATCTCCGGCCCCGATTCGAAAAGCACTGCTGAACATGCGTTTGTTCATTTTAATCGGTTGGGCGATTTATCCGATCGGTTATGCGGTCACGCTGTTTGCGACTGGTGTTGAGGTGCAGTTGGTGCGAGAATTGATTTATAACGTCGCTGATTTGATTAACAAGGTCGGCTTCGGGTTGATTGCCTTCTTCGCGGTCAAAACGATCTCGACGTTGAAACAAATTAAGACGTGATAGCAAGTTCACATTGACGTAGATTTTTATCTTGCGCTAGAATATAGAAGTGAGATAAAAATTGCGTTGAAAAGGAATAGTATCGTGACGTCCTTATGTGTAGAGAGCCGGTGGTTGGTGAAAACCGGTATATGGACCCCGAGAACTCGCCTTGGAGCAGTTCGCCTGAACGAATAGTAGGGTGAACCGGAGTTACGCCTCGTTACCGGCGTCTCAAGTGGCAGAAATGCAACATGGGTGGTACCGCGGAAAGCTTTCAAGCCTTTCGTCCCATTACCGGGGCGGAAGGCTTTTTATTTATGCAGAGGAGGATGAATGTTGGACTATTTTAAACATCAAGACATCGAGCCGAAATGGCAAAAGCGCTGGGACGAGAAAGATGCGTTCCGGACGACAGAAGACCCGGACAAGGAGTGTTTCTACGTCCTTGACATGTTCCCTTATCCATCAGGAGCCGGCCTTCACGTCGGTCACCCGGAAGGTTACACGGCGACGGACATCATCGCCCGCATGAAACGGATGCAAGGCTTCAACGTCCTCCATCCAATGGGTTGGGACGCGTTCGGTCTTCCGGCCGAGCAATATGCCCTCGACACAGGGAATGACCCGCGCGAGTTCACGGAGCGCAACATCGGCACATTCCGCCGCCAGTTGAAAGAGCTCGGTTTCTCATACGATTGGGACCGCGAAATCAGCACGACCGATCCGAAATACTATAAGTGGACGCAATGGATCTTCACACAGCTCCATGACCGCGGCCTCGCCTACGTCGACGAAGTCGCCGTCAACTGGTGCCCGGCCCTCGGGACGGTACTCGCCAACGAGGAAGTCATCGACGGCTTGTCGGAGCGGGGGAACCATCCGGTCTACCGTGTGCCGATGAAACAGTGGGTGCTTCGCATCACGGAATACGCTGAACGGTTGCTCGATGATTTAGAAGGGCTTGACTGGCCAGACAGCGTCAAAGAGATGCAGCGCAACTGGATCGGCAAGTCGGTCGGGGCCGAAGTCGATTTCAAAGTCGATGGTCACGATAAAGTCGTGACGGTGTTCACGACACGTCCGGACACACTTTACGGCGCGACGTACGTCACGCTCGCACCTGAGCACCCGTTCGTGAAAGCGATCGCGACACCGGAACAAGTCGTCGCCATCGAAGCGTACGTCGAAGAAGTCTCGAAAAAGACAGATCTCGAGCGGACCGATCTCGCCAAAGAGAAGACGGGTGTCTTCACAGGCGCTTACGCGATCAACCCGGTCAACGGGGAGAAGCTTCCGATCTGGATCGCTGATTATGTATTGTCGACATACGGGACTGGGGCGGTCATGGCCGTACCTGGACATGATGAGCGCGATTATGAGTTCGCGAAGACGTTCGATCTTCCGATCCGTGAAGTCGTCACGGGCGGCAACTTGGATGAGGCGGCGTACGTCGAGGATGGCATCCACGTCAACTCAGGTTCGCTTGACGGCCTCAACAAAGCCGACGCGATCGTCAAAATCATCGAAGAACTCGAACTCGCCGGCACTGGTCGCGCGAAGACGACATATCGTCTCCGCGATTGGTTGTTCAGCCGTCAACGCTATTGGGGCGAACCGATTCCAATCATTCATATGGAAGATGGCACGCTCAAGACCGTATCGGTCGAAGACCTTCCGCTCGAACTTCCGATCATCGATGAGATCAAACCGTCGGGTACGGGAGAATCACCGCTTGCGAACGCAGACGAGTGGTTGACGTACACGGACCCGGTGACCGGTGAGAAGGGTCGTCGTGAGACGAACACGATGCCACAATGGGCCGGCAGCTGCTGGTACTACATTCGCTTTATCGATCCGCACAATGAAGACATGATTGCGGACCCTGAGAAATTGAAGCGCTGGCTTCCGGTCGACTTGTATATCGGCGGTACGGAGCACGCGGTCCTTCACCTTCTCTACGCTCGCTTCTGGCATAAAGTGCTCTACGATATCGGCATCGTCCCGACGAAAGAGCCGTTCCAAAAGCTTTACAACCAAGGGATGATCCTCGGTGAGAATAACGAGAAAATGTCGAAATCGAAAGGTAACGTCGTCAACCCGGACGACATTATCAAATCGCACGGAGCCGATACACTTCGTCTTTACGAGATGTTCATGGGACCACTCGATGCGGCCATCGCCTGGTCGACGAACGGTCTTGACGGCGCTCGTCGCTTCCTCGATCGCGTCTGGCGCTTGTTTGACCAGACCGAGCTTCAGGACGTCGCCGCGACAGCTGACTTCGAACGGACGTACCATCAGACGGTGAAGAAAGTGACAGAAGACTACGAGGCGCTCCGTTTCAACACGGCAATCTCGCAACTCATGGTCTTCATCAACGAGGCATACAAACAAGATACGCTTCCGAAACAAGAGATGGTCAACTTCATCAAGATGCTTGCTCCGGTCGCACCACACTTGGCTGAAGAGTTGTGGGAGCGTCTCGGCATGACGGAAGACTTGACGTACGCTGCATGGCCGACGTTCGACGAGTCGAAACTCGTCAGCGACACGATTGAAGTCGTCATCCAAGTGAACGGAAAGCTTCGTGCGAAGATGCAGGTGGCTCGTGACGCTTCGAAAGAAGTGCTCGAGGCCGACGCACTCGCGAACGAACGCGTCCAAGAGTTCACGGAAGGGAAAACGGTCCGTAAAGTGATTGTCGTCCCAGGTAAACTCGTCAATATCGTCGTTGGATAAGTAAAGGAATGTGTGACATTGTCACACGTTCCTTTCTTTTGTGTGATGTCGTTTTCTTTTCGGGGCGGGTTTGTTACACTAAAGGGCGATACTGCATATAAAGGGGACGAAACGTCCATGAAACGTTCTTACGTGTTATATACGACGCTGTTTGCCGTCGTCGTCGGTGTGATTTTGTGCTATGTGTTCGTCTTTTCAGACGAGGACATTCAAAACCAAATCGCCTCGACGTTTGAAAAGATAGAGATTCAAACGAGTCACCAAGCGACTTCTGTGCCTCCAGTCGAGGCCTCGCAGGACGAAGAGGACATCGATACGACCGATGCCCTCGAACAGATTCAACAACTTGATGAAGTGTATTACAGTGACACGATTGGTGCCTATCTCGTCTTAACGAAGAATCGAGAGTTCTTCGAAGTGAGCGGGAACGCCAATCGGGTGAACGCGATGCTCAAGTTAGAGAATGACGAACAACCATATCGGCTTGGTGAGTTTATTGGTATGCGCATGATTGCGGAGGACAAGATTTATGCCGTCACGGCGAACGGGATTTTAGTGACAATCGAGCGGGAAGATGGTCGCTGGACGGAACGGCCGCGTAAATCGATTATAGGACTTGCCTCGTCAGACCGCTTGTTCGGCCTCGGTTATGACGATGAAACGAAACGGCTCATCATCATGAACCGGATTGCGGACACGCCTGACGTAGAGCTGTTGTATGTTCAAGAGCGAACGCTCGAGGATGAGACGGCCAACGACGCTGATGCGAAGTCTGAGATAGATGAAGCGCCCGAGACGGATTCGACGACAAAAGTGGATCCAGACGCCGATACGACGTCCACGGGCGATGAGGCAGACGCCGAAGAAGCGCCGGAACCAGAGACGGAATGGGCCATCGAGTCGAGAAAAGCACTGACAACCGAAGGGATGAGTGCCTCGATTCAACAGAAGTTCGAGAAATTCCGTGGGGTCGGCCTCGTCGAGCGTCAAGGACGCATTTACGTACTTGATTCAGAAGAGCTCGTCCTCTACACGATCAACCCGGACGAAGGGACGATGAACGGGCAAATGGTCACACCACGTGTGTATGGGTCGACCGGTATGTTTTTGCAAGACAATGAGATTTTCGCCATCGTGCGACCAGATGTGTTCGACCTTGACGATTTCGTCTCGGTTGACTGATAGGAGAGGATTAGATGAGTAAACGCTATTTTTATGAACAAGTTCGCCAGTTCCATGAGACGTTCGGACATCCGGAAGCGAGTGTACCACAGCCGCTCGAATTAGACCGTGCCGTCAAACGTTCGGTTTGGACGGCAGAAGAAGCCGTCGTCGAATTTTTACACCAATCGGCCCGGAATGAGGAAGAGTTCCTGCAAGCCGTCGCGACGTTCCAACAAGGATTCGAACAGGCTGTTCAAAAATCACTCCAAGACGCACCGCCGACAAATGACGTCGAGCGTCTCGTCGGACAAGGTGATGCGCTCACGGACGCCCTCTATTTCGTGATGGGCAGTTTCGTCGAGCTCGGGCTCGACCCGGTGCCGTTGTTCGAGATTGTACAGCGCGCCAATATGGCGAAGCTCGGTCCGGACGGCAAGCCGATTCTCCGGGCGTCGGACAATAAAGTCATGAAGCCGGAAGGGTGGTTGCCTCCGGAGCCTGAACTTGAGGCAGAAGTGAGACGTCAACTAGAAGCCAAACAGTAACTCGAAAAAGAGAGCCCATCGCACGCGCGATGGGCTCTCTTTTTTTAAACGGTCGTACGTACAGCAAATGCTGCGGCGTGTGACCCGGCACAATGTCCGGTCGTGAAAGCCGCCGTGATGTTATAGCCGCCTGTATAGCCGTGGATGTCGAGTACTTCGCCGGCGAAGAACAAGCCGTCCGCTTTCTTCGACATCATCGTCTGCGGGGCGATCTCTTTGACGGAGACGCCACCGCCCGTGACGAATGCCTTATCGAAGTCGAGTGTCCCAGTCGCGTGCAAATCAAACGTCTTCAGTCGCGTCGCAAAATCGATGACCGATTGCTTCTTCAACTGGCTCGCGTCTTCCTCACCGAAAGCGAGGTCGGCCAACAAGAGATCGAGCATCCGTTCCGGGATGAACCCTTTCCAGACGTTCTTGACGGCCCGCTTCGGTTGGTCTTGCACTTGGTTCCAGAGCTCTTGATACAGCTCGTCACGGGCCATGTCCGGGAACAAGTCGAGTGAGAGGGCGACGACACGCTCTTTGCTGCGTTTGCGCTCTTTAATCGTATACTGGCTACACCGGAGAGCGATCGGACCTGAGATGCCGAAGTGCGTGAAAATCATGTCGCCGCGGTGTGTTTTGATCGGCTTGCCTTTTTTGCCGTGAACGGTGAGTGCCACGTCACGGAGCGATAGCCCTTGTAGCTGTTTCGTACCGATGAACGCATCGTTCAATAAGATCGGCACCTCGGTCGGGAACAGCTCGGTGATCGTGTGTCCGGCTTTCTCGGCCCACGGATACCCGTCCCCGGTCGAGCCGGTGTGCGGGACGGATTGGCCGCCGACTGCGATGACGCAGGCGCCTGCCTCGATTCGCTCCCCATCCTCGAGTTCGACCGCTTCGAACTCATTTGCTTCATTAAAATGGAGCGTCTTTACTTTCGCGTTTTTGCGAATCTCGACACCGAGTTGGTCGATGGCGCCGAGGATTGTGTTAACGACGTCTTGCGCTTTATCCGTCACGGGGAACATTCGGCCGTTGTCTTCCTCTTTTAACGGGATGCCGAACCCGGTGAACAAGTCGATAATCGACTGGTTGTCGAACTGGGCGAGGGCGCTATATAAAAAGCGTCCGTTCCCCGGAATGAATTGAATCAACTCGTCGACGGGTTTACGGTTCGTCACGTTACAGCGCCCGCCGCCAGAGATGGCGAGCTTGCGCCCGAGCTTCGAACCTTTATCAATCAGGAGCGTGTTTGCTCCGGCTTTGGCGGCGGCGTAGGTCGCCATCAGGCCACTTGGACCTCCTCCGATGACGATTACATCTTTTATCATGGTATCCCTCGTTTCTCTGTCAAATCAAATTCGTAACTTTATTATCTGCAACAGTAAGAGTATAATGAGAAACGGTCGTTTTGTAAAATTAGGTACATTAGTTGTGAAACAATAGATGGAGGTATCTCATGTCATCAAGCGTCAAACAAGATTCAGGACGAGAGTCCTTCGTCAAAGGCACGCTGCTCCTGTCAGCCGGGAATTTGATTTCACGTGCGCTCGGACTGCTCTATACGTTCCCGTTCCAAGCGATGGTCGGGATTGCCGGTGTCACGCTCTATCAGGCGGCGTACACCTATTATGCGCTCATGATCGCCATTTCGACGGCGGGGATTCCCGTGGCCGTCTCGAAATTCATCGCCAAGTATAACGCGCTCGGCGAATATGGCACGAGTCAGCGCTTGTTCCGCCAAGGGATGAAGCTGATGCTCGTGACCGGAGTCGTCGCTTTTTTATTACTTTTCTTCTCAGCACCGTGGTTATCGGAACTGATGGTCCGCAACTCGGAGAACAATCAGCAGTACATCGACTCGCTGACGCTCGTCACGCGTAGCGTCAGTTTTGCGCTCCTGCTCATCCCGGCGATGAGTATGGTGCGCGGCTATTTCCAAGGACATCAAGACATGGCTCCGACGGCCATCTCTCAAGTCATCGAACAGATCGTCCGCATCATGTTCCTGCTCAGCGGGACGATGCTCGTCTTGTTCGTCTTCTCCGACTCTGCACTCATTCGTCCGCTCGCTGACTCGCTAGGTGGGACTGCTGCCGTGGCGACGACCGAGTTGAACGGTTTGAAAGTGCTCGCCGTGACGATTGCGACATTCAGCGCCTTTATCGGTGCGATCGGAAGTATCGTCGTGCTCGCCATGTATTGGCGGAAACGGAAAGATATCCATCGTCAAACGGACAATCCAGCCGGAACACCGGTCCGTTCGATGAAGTCACTGTTGCTCGAGTTGCTCAGCTACTCGATTCCAATCGTCATGGTCGGCTTGTCGACACCGCTCTATCAGTTCGTCGACCAGTTGACGATGGTCAACACGTTGCTCAATTCTGGCAAGTCGGTCGCCGAAGCGACGTCCGCGTTCGGTTTCTTGACCGGGAACGCCCATAAGATCGTCCTAATTCCGGTGTCGATCGCGGCAAGTGTGTCGATGGCGACGATCCCACTCGTGACGAAGTCGTTCACACACGGCGATATGAATAAGGTCCGGAATCAAGTGAACCACATTTTCCAAGTGTCGTTCTTTGTCACGATTCCGGCGGTCATCGGCTTGGTCGCGCTCTCTGAACCATTGTTCGGGACGTTGTTCCCGGGTGACCGGGAAGGGTGGGTCTACTTGCTCCACTATGCGCCGAGTGCGTTCTTCCTCGCCTATTATTCGGTGGCAGCGGCCATCCTTCAAGGAATCAACCGTCAATATTTCACGATCTTTGCGACGGCGATGGGGCTCATCACGAAAGCGGTGCTCAACGTGCCGTTCGTGTATGCTCTCGGCGGCATCGGTGCCGGATATGCGACGATTGTCGGTTATATAGTCGCCATCATTCTCATGGTATGGAAAATTCAACGGACGCTCCAGTTCCCGTATAAGCAATTGTTGCGTCGGACGATACTCATGTTTGCCATGGGTGGAGCGATGTTTATCGCGGTATACGGATCATTGTTCATCACGCTCCAAGATGAACCGAGCTGGGGGAACGATATATTGGCTACGATCGTCGGTTTCGGAATCGGCCTCGTCGTGTACGGCTATCTCGGTTGGAGAAGTCATTTGGCCGGAAAACTACTAGGGAAACGATTCCACTATCGGAGGAAAGCATAATGCGAATTGATAAATTATTGGCGAACATGGGATACGGTTCGCGTAAAGACGTCAAGATTTTACTAAAACAAGGGGTCGTCCGTATCGATGATCAGCCCGTCAAAGATGCGAAACGACAAATCAATTTGGAAACCGAACGGGTGACCGTGCAAGGTGAGGTCGTCGAATACAAACCGTTCGTCTACTTGATGATGAACAAGCCGGCAGGTGTCGTCAGTGCGACCGAGGACAAAGTCGAATCGACGGTCATCGACTTGATCGATCCGTCGTATGCCCATTATGACTTGTTCCCGGTCGGTCGTCTCGACAAGGATACGACCGGACTGTTGCTGCTCACGAACGATGGGGCTTTCAATCATGCGCTCATGTCACCTCGTAAACATGTCGACAAAGTATATATCGCCGAAGTCGATGGTGAGATGACAGCGGATGATATCCGTCATTTCGCCGAAGGTGTCGAACTCGAGGACGGCTACACGACGAAACCGGCACGACTTGAATTGCTCAGCAAATCGAGTCGTCGTTCGAGCATTCGCTTGACGCTCTCAGAAGGAAAGTACCATCAAGTGAAACGGATGGTCGCCGCGGTCGGAAAACACGTCGAACGTCTTGAACGTGTTCAAATCGGCGCGCTTGAGCTTGACCCGATGCTTGAACCGGGTGCATACCGTGAGTTGAGCGAAGAGGAAATCGACTTGTTCTTCACATGAAACAAAGGCACGTGTCAGCCGACACGTGCCTTTTTGGGTGCAAAAAAAGGGACCCATGTACGGAATCCCTTTGTAACTTGTTATTCAATTTGCCGTCTTGAGCGAACGTTTCGATGACGTCCACGTGCCCCGACTCGGACTTTCAACCAGATTGTTGTATTCAAGAACGTTCAAATCACGCTGTACGGTGCGTGACGTGATCCCGAACTCCTCTACTAGTTCTGAAGTGGTGACGCATTCCCTTTCGTTAATGAACAAATAAATGGACTTGATGCGGGTTAGCATACGATCTGTTGAACCTTTCATTGGATGACCTCCCAATGCGTAGAATGATGAAAGACAAAACCTACGGACGACAAATAAAATATGAAATTGTTATTTTCTAAAATTACACCTTTAGTATACCGCTCTCAAATAGAATTGCAAGTGAAAAGAACGAACAATCAAAATGTAAAGAACATGTTACGAACGTAAATATCGAATGAATATCATGTAAACAAGGGTAGAAACGAGCAAAAGACGAACGAAAAAATATTTTCGAAATGAATGTTCGTCTTTCTAACATTTGGATATACTAATAAGGGAGAGAACATTCGCAAAGGGGAGATTGAGATGAATTGGAGACAAGAAGTCGACGCGCGAACAGATGCGTTTTTAGAAGATTTAAAAGGGTTGTTACAAATTCCGAGCGTCCTTGATGAAGCCAAGGCAGGACCGAACGAGCCGTTTGGTCCTGAAGTCCGTCGTGCCCTCGATTACATGTTCGCACTAGGAGAGCGTGACGGGTTCGTGACGAAAGACGTCAGAGGCTATGCCGGACATTTAGAGTACGGTTCAGGCGAAGAAATTGTCGGGATTCTCTGTCATCTAGATGTGGTGCCGGCTGGAGATGGTTGGACGTATGGGGCGTTCAATCCGACAATCGCGGACGGAAAACTGTTCGCCCGTGGCAGTAATGATGATAAGGGTCCGACGATGGCCGCTTATTACGGATTGCGTATTGTGAAAGAACTCGGATTGCCGTTGTCGAAACGGGTCCGTCTGATCGCCGGTTGCGACGAGGAGAGCGAGTGGCGTTGTGTCCGTGAATACTTTAAACAAGAAGCGATGCCGACCTATGGCTTCGCACCGGACGCCGATTTCCCGATTATCAATGCGGAAAAGGGCTTATACGATGGTGTCTTGAAACAACTCCCGATTCAACGTGTACCAGGGGCGAAATATCATTTGGTTTCGTTCGTAAGCGGAGAACGTCCGAACATGGTCCCGGATTTCGCTACGGCAGTGCTCAAGACAGACGACGTACTTGAAGAAAAGTTTGAGGCGTATCTTGAAAAGTATGAAGCGGATGGGACCTGCACATGGGACGCGGGGACGTATACGTTCACGATGAAAGGGGTCGCCGCGCACGCGATGGAGCCGGACAACGGAGTGAACGCCGCCTACGTGTTAGCCGGTTTCTTACTCGCGCTTCCGCTCGACATTCAAGGGGAGCGCTACATCGAGTTCATCCGCCACGTCTTCGCTGATTCACGAGGGATCTCGCTCGGGATTGAAGCGACCGATGAAACCGGGGACTTGACGATCAACGGAGGCGTGTTCCGCTATGAAGGCGATGAACGGACAGCGACGGTCAATATTCGTTACCCGTATACTGCGAAGTTTGAAGAGCGATTGCAAAGCTTGAAAGAGATTGCCTTGTCGTTCGGATTCGAACTGTCGACACGTCACCATATGCCGCCGCACCACGTGGCTGAAGATCATCCACTCGTCAAAACGTTGGCGGATGTCTATGAGCGCCAGACCGGAGAATCGGCAGACTTGATGGCCATCGGTGGTGGGACGTATGCCCGTTCGCTCGAAGCCGGCGTCGCGTTCGGGGCATTGTTCCCGGGGGCAAAAGATGTTGCGCACCAAGTCGACGAATATATGGAAATTGAAGATTTGCTTCGCGCTGCAGCGATTTATGCCGAAGCGATTTATGAGCTCGCTAAATAATAACCTGTGAGAGCTGACTGATTTGGTCGGCTCTCTGTCTGTTAGGAAGGAAGTATATTGTGAACCAACAAAAAGTATCGTTTCAATCGATTTACGTCGCGATTTTCTTCGCTCAAGGAGCTCTTATTCCTTACATGGCGCTCTTCTTCTCACAGGCACGCTTTGATTTGTCCCCGGGTCAGGTCGGGACGATTGTCGCCATCATGCCAATCCTTTCAATCGGGGTGCAACCGCTGTGGGGCATGCTTGCGGACCGGACCGGACGTGTCCGGGCTTGGCTGATTCTCGCAATGCTCGGGGCGGCCGTCTTATCGCTGACGTTCTTGTTCGCGACGTCGTACGTATGGATTATTGTATTGATGATCGCCTGGTCGATTTTCCAATGCGCCCACATCCCGCTCGTCGACATGATGACGCTCGAGTATACAGCCCGGGCCAAAATCGACTACGGGGCGATTCGTCTGTTCGGGTCGGCTGGTTTTGCCATCGCCGTGTTCGTGATGGGTCGGATTTCGGATACGACGTGGGGGTTGGCGAGCACATTTTTGCTCAGTGCCATCATCTTGACGATCGGTACGTTATTCGTGCGGAGAGTCTCTGAACAAGAGCCGAAGCAGACGGTCGCATCAGCGCCCTTCCAATGGTCGGCCGTATGGAACGGTCCGTTCATCGCCTTTTTGATTGGGGGCATGCTCGTCTTCGGCCCGATTTATGCAAACAACTATTACTTCGGGATTTATGTGACAAGTATCGGAGGCTCGACGACGCTCGTCGGGACGTTGTTCCTCGTCGCTGTATTGTGCGAGATCCCGTTCATGAAAGTGGCGTATCAAATCGTCTCACGTCTCGGAACGGTCAACGTCCTGGCGGGTGCAGCTTTGATCTCGGCGCTGCGCAACGGTTGGTTGGCGCTCGAGCCACCGATTTGGGTCGTCTGGATCCTTGCCATCGTCCAAGGGCTCGTCGTCGGATTATTGATTCCGGTCGCGCTTCAGTTCGTCCGCAGTCTCGTCAGTCGGAACGTTGTCTCGACGGCAATTGGTGTCTATATGGCCATCACTTCGGGACTGGCAACGGCTGGTTTCAACTTGCTCAGTGGATTTATTATTGAATATAACAGCATCATCGGTGTATTTTGGATGTACACATTGGTCAGTGTCATAGGATCGGTCCTCTTTTTTGGACTGAGACGGTTTCGCGTGAAAGGATGATGTAGATGTCGACGCACTATTTTTTGGCACTCCCGATCGAGGACGCACAGGTCGAGCGCATTCAACGGGACATCTTGCCGTTTTATTCGTACCACCGGACTTATCGGCCTGGAGAATTTCATATGACGCTTCAGTTTCTCGGTGCGTTGGACGATGATGAAGTCGAGGCGGTTAAAGAGATCACTCGTGACGTGACGGAAGTGACAGCTCCATTTTCACTGACGTTCGAACAAATTGATCACTTCGGGAGACCGGATCGTCCTCGTGTGCTGACGATTGTTCCGAATCCGTCCGTAGACTTGACGACACTCACCGGGACGCTTCGACGCAAGTTGTCGGAGGAGATTGCATCACTCGATCGGAAACCGTTCGTCCCGCACGTCACGCTTGCGAAAAAGTGGGACACCGGAACGAGAATTCCGTACATTCCCCCGGCGTTCAACATCGAAGAAGCGATTGAAGCCGTCATCCTTTATCGAATTCATCCGAACCACACCCCTGCCTATGAGGCAGTTGAAGTATTTCCGTTACAGCGGTCAGAGGAGGACACATGGCGATCCCGATTAAAATTTTTGACGTGACATCTAAATATGAACGAAACATGCTCGATCAGTTCAATCGATTCCAAGAATATGTCGAATCTGATGTTGCCCGTATGCGCCGCCTGCATGAGTCCAATCGATTGAACCCACCCGAGGTCATGGAGTTTGAAAACCCGTGGTGGAAATTTTGGCGACGCACGGAACGCATCGAGCTCGAACCGACCCCGCTCTCGGAGTCTCAGTTCCAGATGCTGCTTACGAACCGGCGTCACATTCAGAAGTTACAGTTCGCATGTGAAGGGGCGACCGAGGCGGATATGCCGTTCTTGCCGTTTCTGCGTGAGTATGGTTATCGTAAGATGATGGTCGAATGGAACGACCAGCATTTCTTCATGTATCGTCCGGTCGTGGAATGGAACGGGGCGACAGTCGAACTGAGTCATCTCATCATCGGACCGACACATCTGTATTTGGTCGAATGGCTCGACGGGGATCGGAGCATCTATCACGTCTCAAAACAGAAGACTTGGATTCATCAACCGCTCAAAGGGGAAAATAAACGTGTAGTCAATCCGCTCATTGCCTTGACGCGCACCGAAGAAATCGTTCGACAGTTTCTTCCGTCTTTTGCCGGTGTCATTCAAAAAGTGACGGTGGCCCCAGAAGGCTATTTCGATCATGTGCCTGAGACAAGCTCAACGCAGTTCATTTCCCGTTCTGATTACGAGAAGTGGATGAAGCAAGTAAATACGAGGGCTCCGATCGTGAAAGCCCAACAAATTCGAGATGTGGCGAAACTACTAGATGCGACAGCCCAGATGCCGTTTCGACAATTTTTGGACCAGTAGGTAGGAGAGGATGGAACGCGTATGCATCACACACCAGAGCAGCAAACGACGTCACATGTGACGATTGAACGGGCTTCTTTACTCTCGTTCGAGACGATTCGACTGGAAGTCATCGCTGAATTTGCGTCCGTTCCCGTACACATTGAACAGAACGGTCGACCGGTCGACTACGTGGTGCTCAATGAATGGACGACAGAGACCGGTACGATTGAGCGAGATATCCAGTTGGCGCGACCAGTCACGCTAGAAGCGGTTTACACTGTATTTCACCCTGGCTATAAAACGATTGTCGTCGTGCCTCGCGAAATCGTGCATACGGACGAGTTCGAACGTCGTTATGCCTACGATGGACCACTCGGCCTCGCTTTTTCCGAGCACTCGATTGAGGCGTACGTTTGGTCACCAGTGGCATTCTCGATTTGGCTCGTCATTCACGACTCGAGCACACATCGTGAAATCGAGCGTTTCCGTATGTCGCGGGAGGGGCGCGGTGTATGGCATGCCGATGTGCCACGGTTTTACGAAGGTCATTACTATCGACTGTACGTCAAGACGCCGGTCGAAACGAATGAGGTCGTCGATCCTTACGCGAAAGCCGTCAGCTTGAATGGCGAATTTGGCGTATTGATCGATGTCGAGGCACACGTCGCTGTGCACGTCCATCCGACGGAACGCCCGCCGCTTCGGAAAGCGACGGATGCGGTCATCTATGAACTGAACATTCGGGACTTCACGAGCCATCCGTCTTCGCTGAGTCGAATGCGTGGCTTGTATGGTAGCATCGTCGAGACCGGGGTGAAGACGAGAGGCGAGAACAGTGCCGGCTTCGATTATTTGAAAGAGCTCGGGGTCACCCATGTACAACTGTTGCCGGTCCATATTTTCGGTAGCGTCGATGAAGCGACCCGGATGCCGTATAATTGGGGGTACGACCCGATTCATTGGTTCGGTCTCGAGGGGAGCTATGCCTCGGATCCAGCCGAACCGTTATCAAGGATTTTGGAATACGCGCATATGGTTGATGAACTGCATCATCACGGCATGCGTGTCGTCGTCGATGTCGTCATGAACCATATCTTCATCCGTGAACAATCGTCGCTCGAGGCGCTCGTCCCATACTATTATTTCCGTTATGAACATGACGGCACGGTTGCGAACGGCACTGGGGTTGGGAATGACACGGCCTCGGAACGGTACATGATGCGGCGGATGATCGTCGATTGTGTGACGTTCTTTGCCGAAACGTATCACGTTGACGGCTTTCGTTTCGATTTGATGGGCATCCATGATGTCGAGACGATGAATCAAGTCCGGGCTTCACTCGATAAAATCGACCGTTCGATTTTGATTTATGGGGAAGGATGGGATTTGGCGACACCGCTCAGCCCGTCGTTAAAAGCCTCGTCGCATAACGCCGCCTTTATGCCCCGAATCGGTCACTTCAATGACATGATGCGGGATGCGCTAAAGGGGTCGACGTTTAATGACCGCGAGCGCGGGTTCGTCTCCGGTAACGAATGGCGGGAATGGGAACTTCGCGAGTGCATCACGGGAGCGGTTCAAATCCCGAACGTCACGGTCGGTCGTTTCCCGAGTCCGCAGTACACAATCAACTACGTCGAAGCGCATGACAATTATACGACGTACGATAAATTACTCTTATCGTGTGAGGAAATGGACGAGGCGGTCAGGTTACGGATGCAGCGGTTCGCCACAGCGATTGTCATCACGTCACAAGGCGTTCCGTTTCTCCATGCCGGTCAAGAGTTCGGGCGAACGAAACAAGGCGTTGAGAACAGTTACAACGCACCAGACCGAATTAATCACTTTGATTGGGATTTGCGGGACGAGCGACAGCATGAAGTCGAATTCGTGAAGACGTTGTTAAAATTGCGGCGCCGTCATACGTGTTTCCGCTATGATACAAGACAGAAAGTCGTGGAGCAGTTCAAGTTTCTTCCGTCGCCGCCTGGGGTGATCGCTTATGAGTTGACGGCGAGTCATTCCTATGACGCGTGGCAACGTGTCCGTGTCTATTTGAACGGAACGTTCGGTGACGTGACGTTTCACGCCGATGGGGACTGGAACGTCTTCGTGCAAGGGGAAACGGCGAGCCTTGTCCCGATTGCACGAAATCCGAGCGAGATTCAAGTCGAGTCGTTGTCAATGACGATTATCGCGTGTTAATATGGTGATTGTATCTTTGTAATTCTTAATGAGATTTGAGCGTGATGAATATGTATTCAGATATAATCGGTGCGCTCGGTGAAGAGTGGACGGTGGCTTCCGCAGGTGGAATTACAGGCGAAGCGTACGTAGCGACGACGCGCCAACAGAAAATTTTTGTCAAACGGAACTCGTCTCCGTTTCTAGCCATTCTTTCCGCCGAAGGCATCGTCCCTAAATTGCTGTGGACGAAACGGATGTTCAACGGTGACGTCCTCAGTGCCCAACAGTTCATCGAAGGTCGTGAGCTATCACCAACTGATATGAAACGGTCTGATGTGGCGGCACAGCTTGGGAAGATTCATCATTCGAAAGAGCTATTATTCATGCTGCAGCAGTTGAATCATACACCGGTCACGTCGACGTTATTGCTTCGGCAATGTGCCGCCTATGAGCAAGACGAGGCGGACGTGACAATCGATGAGGCAATCCGTTGGCTGACCACCCATCAACCAATCGATGACGAACGTGAACTGGTCGTCTGCCACTCGGACTTGAACCATAATAATTGGATTGAGGACGAGACGGGCCTGTTATATTTGACCGATTGGGATGATGCGATCATTGCTGATCGCGCCTTTGATTTGGCGATGGTCGTCTACAGTTATGTCGATGAGGCGGACTGGGAGATGTGGTTCAGCCATTACGGCATCCGTTACACATCCGAGCTCCATTACCGGATGCATTGGTATGCGATCGCCCAGACGGTTCTTACTTTGTATGGAGAACAGAACGGCATCGCCCGGGCAGAAGGATTGACCGTGCTCCGTGAACTGCTTGATGAGGCAGATGAGCGGACACAATGAAAAAAGGGATGGGTCACGAGTGTGAGCCATCCCTTTCCATATGCATTAGACATCATCAGGTTTCATGAAGTACGCCCAAACGAACGTGGCGATGACGGCGCCGAAGAAAGTGAGTGGGGCCGCGTAAAAGATTAAAAATTGATCCAACGTGCTCATCGATATAACCTCCTTGTGAGGGATGATTCACATTCATTAAACAATGATTTCGTGTATAATCGCAAGGGGACTGCTCGCGTGAAGCGGCTAGTCAGCAGAAACTTGAACATTTCTTGAACGAAAGGTAGGAAAAACATGCGTTTACGTCACAAACCGTGGGCCAAAGATTATATGCAGGCTCAAGAACACGTCTTTATCACTCATCCCGAAACGTTGAAAGGGAACTGGAAAGCAGAATTCGGGAACGACCATCCGCTCTTTATCGAAGTCGGGTCGGGAAAAGGGCAATTCATCTTAGGTATGGCCAAACAATTTCCGGACGTCAATTTTATCGCCATCGAGTTATTTGAGAGTGTCGCCGTATCGATCGTGCAAAAGCTCGTCGAGACGCCGATGCCAAACGTTCGCGTCTTGACCGTTGACGCGAAGCAACTCGTCGACTATTTTGAGGCTGGCGAGGTCGATCGCGTCTATTTGAACTTCTCAGACCCATGGCCGAAGACACGACATGCGAAACGTCGATTGACGTATAAAACGTTCCTCGCTACATACGAGGCTGTCTTGCCGCGCGGAGGTGAAATTCACTTTAAGACGGATAACCGGGGGCTATTTGAATATTCGCTCGAAAGTATGAGCCAATACGGCATGTACTTCACAGATATTTCACTTGATCTTCATGTAAATGAACCTGCGGATAATGTCCGGACCGAGTATGAAGAGCGCTTCAGCGCCATGGGACAACCGATTTATCGGATGGAGGCCGCGTTCCGCCCGAAAATTTGACACGCTTTTTTCTTATTTTAATAGCATTTTCTTCACACTTTTTTCTTTCTTCTTGGTACAATAGGAATGACGCTAAACTGGAATTAGAGAAGGGGGAACATGGGGATGTTGAAAAAAGCATGGGCAAGCCTGCTTGCACTAATCTTCATTCTAACAATCGCACCACTTAATACCTCGGCGAACGAGGCGTTCTTGGACGCCCTTGAAGAGGACTTGAAAGCCACGCACTATGATTACAAAGAAGGAACGGCTGAAATCGTAAAAGAGGAGACGCTCCGTCACTCGAATGGCAACGAAGTCATCGCAGCGGTTGTCGAATTGGATACGATTCGTGACGGGATCTTCATTACGCGTAAGACTGAGTTCCATTACTACGACGCGACGGACAACAAAATCCTCGCGACAGCTGATCTTGCTGAAGTGGAAGGTGCGACTGAATTCTCAGACGCAAACATCGACATGCTCGGACAAAAAGTTGTCTACTGGTTGCCTGTCTTGATCTTGCTTTTGTTGATCGCAGTGCCGGCCGTGATCTTGTTTGTTGTCGTGCCACGTTTCTACTCGACGACCGAGTACATGAACCCGATTTACGAGAAAAACGATAACCCACGTTAAAAAAAGAGCCGCGAGGCTCTTTTTTTATGCCATCTTCAATTGCTCGACGATTTGAGCGACGTCCATTCCATTACCGGATGAAACGGAAGCGACGAAGGCGCTCTCGACGATCGGTCCGTCATAGAACTGAATCGTTTTATCGCCTTCATACATATCGACGGCGAGTTCAGCGTTCATCGTGGCTGAACCGATATCGGACAAGATAAGCGCTTCTTTGTCGACGACCTCGATTGCCTCGAGGATGCGGGTCACGTCGGTCCCGATGCTCCCGTCCTCGAGCCCGCTCGCTAAATGAATCGGGACGGTCGGTGCCATTTCTTTCATCAAATCTTGGATTCCTTCAGCAATCTTGGCGCTATGGGAGACGATGATGAGCTCTACGATGTCACTCAACCTCCTTCATGATCGCTTTCAACACGATGGAACTTGAGAGTGCGCCCGGGTCGACCGTGCCACGTGAGTTCTCACCGAAATAAGATGCCCGTCCTTTCGTGGCGACCATATCCTCGGTCGCACTGACGAGTTGATCGAGTTTCGTATCAAAGTCGTCCGACTCGCTCAAATCGCTCAAGAACGGTTCCCACACATCGACCATTGTCTTTTGGCCGACTTCAGATTTTCCTCGAGCTTTGATCGCTGACGACGCCTCGAGAAGCGCTTCTTTGACGAGCGTGAAATCAGCTTCGGTCGCGTCACCGAATTTAGGCGCTGCCTTGACAAATGCCGATCCGTACAGCGGTCCCGCTGCGCCACCCACTTTTGACATGAGCGTCATTCCGACTTTTTTGCTCAAGTCGCCAAGTGTGGCATAGTCGTCATCGAGCACGGTCAGAACTGCTTCAAAACCTCGCGACATGTTGATTCCATGGTCCCCGTCGCCGATGGCGCGGTCGAGGTCAGTCAGTGTATCTTTGTTCGCCTCAATCTCTGATTGGGCATGTCGTAATGCTTGCTTGAATCCTTCAATTGTCAACATTGCATAAACACCTCATTTGATGGATTAGAGTTTGAAACCGAGTGCTGACGACGGTGCATCGAGATAGCCCGTCATCTCTTCATCAAGCGGCAGCAGGGTGATCGAGAAGCCGTGCATCTCGAGTGCCGTCATATAGTTACCGACGTATTTCCGTTTCAATTTGTAGCCGGCAGCTTCCAATTTTTTCGCGACGAAGTGGTACGTCACGTACAGTTCGGATAACGGCGTACCGCCCATGCCGTTGACCATGACAGCGACTTCGCCAGGACTCACTTCTTTTTTCAAGTGGTCGAGCAAATCATCTACGATCGCATCGACGTTCGTCGTCGGTTTCCGTTCGACGCCACGCTCACCGTGGATTCCAATCCCGATTTCCATCTCTTCCTCATTCAAGTCGAAACCTGGTTTCCCACTCACTGGCATATAACACGGTTCGACGGCCATTCCCATCGAGCGTACATTGGCGGCGACTTTTTCCGCAAGCGCTTTCACTTCGGGAAGTGATTTCCCGCTCGCTGCGGCCGCACCCGCAATCTTGTGCACGAACACGGTTCCGGCGACACCGCGACGATCTTCCTTATTCGCAATAGCGACATCATCGGCGACGACGACATGGTCGACTTTGATTCCTTCAGCGTCCGCAAGTTCGGCGGCGAGTTCAAAGTTCATGACGTCACCCGCATAGTTTTTGACGACGAGTAACACCCCGTTTCCTCCGTCGGCAGCTTTGATGCCTTCGAGCACCATGTCCGGGGTCGGGGACGTGAACACTTCACCGCACACGGCAGCATCAAGCATCCCGTCACCTACATAACCGGCGTGGGCTGGTTCGTGACCACTGCCTCCACCCGAGACAAGTCCGACTTTTCCAGACTTAGCCCCGTCAGCACGACAGATGACGTTGAATCCTTCCACACGACCGTACAGTTCAGGATGGGCATGGACCATTCCTTCGACCATTTGTGACACGAGTTCGTTTGCTTCACCGATCAGTTTCTTCACGTGGGATCACTCCTTTTTGAGTTTAAAAAGTACCATATTCAATTTTCCACTCTTTTGCCCAAATTAAACAAAAAAGTCGGCGAATGTCATCGCCGACTCCATCTCATGCATATTCAAGTAAAGCGCCAGTCTCTGAATCGACCGTGAATTGGTACGTCTTCTCTTCATCGTTCTCGAGAACCGAAATGCCGCCTTTAAAGACGTCATACTCACGTCCGTCATACGTATAAATCTCGGGTGATGCCGAAATCCATGCGCCTTGAACGTGACCTTTGGCTGAGAATGCCCGTTTCGTGTACTCGAGTGCGTCCTCGGCCGATAAGCTTCGTTCATCTAACACTTTTTTCGTCATAAGTGCGGCTGCGATGGCAACCCCGATCCCAACTAACCAATACCTTTTCTTCATATGACTACCTCCCCTTGAACTATGGCTATCATGTACATCGTACCAAAACCTGTACCCCATTGGAAAGAAAACCATTCGCATCTGCCGAAAAGTTCTGTATATAATGAAACAAGAACGGTTGAAGGGATGGATGAAAATGGAACAAAAAACGAGAGATTTATTTAAGACGTTGACAGAGCTTCCGGGCGCACCTGGATTTGAATCACAGGTCCGTCAGTTTGTTCGCGACCGAATCACACCGCACGTCGATGAGGTCATGACGGACGGCATCGGCTCGATCTTTGGGAAACGGGTCGGAGACGAGGCGGGACCACGTATCATGGTCGCCGGACATATGGATGAAGTCGCGTTTATGGTCACGCGAATCACAGAAAACGGAATGCTTTACATACAGCCGCTCGGCGGATGGTGGAGCCAAGTGCTCATGGCACAGCGATTTGATATCGTGACGAATGATGGGTTGATTCCAGGCGTCGTCGCATCGACACCGCCGCACTTGCTCGGACCGGACGCGATGAGTAAACCGATGGATATGAAACAGATGTTTATCGACATCGGCGCCGACACGAAAGAAGAGGCCGAATCATGGGGCGTGCGTCCTGGTCTTCCTGCAGTGCCAACGAGCGAGTTCACGCCGCTCAAACATCCGAAAAAGATTATGGCCAAAGCATGGGATAACCGCTACGGGGTTGGCCTTGCGGTCGAATTGCTCGAAGAGACGACAAAAGCCGATCATCCGAACATCTTGTTCTCTGGGGCGACCGTTCAAGAAGAAGTCGGTCTCCGGGGAGCGCAAACGGCAGCCGAGATGATTCGTCCGGATGTCGCGCTCGTACTCGACGCGTCACCGGCCAACGATGCGTCTGGCAATAAGACGGAGTTTGGTCAACTAGGGGAAGGGGCGCTAATCCGAATCCTTGACCGGGTCATGGTCATGTCTCCCGAGATGCGTGACTTCTTACTCGACACGGCGTCTGATGAAAACATCAAAACACAATATTTCGTCTCACCAGGTGGAACGGATGCAGGCCGAATTCATATGAGCGGGGAAGGGGTCCCGACAGCAGTGATTGGCGTTGCGGCACGTTACATCCATACGCATGCCTCGATTCTGCATACGGACGATTATGATGCGGCGAAAGCGCTCCTGAAGGCGCTCGTCAAACGACTTGATCGCTCGACGATGGAGACGCTTCGGGCTTCACGCTAATGGTTGAAAGAACGTCACTCGTGTAGTGGCGTTTTTTCATGTTGAATTTTTCCGAGAAACACTTATACTGATAAAAGTGTGAAGACAGAAACTTTACGACTGACAAGACAGGAAAGAGGGACTTCCATGTTAAAGAAAAAAGGGATCACACTCAGTCCGTCACTATATTTCGTGACGGCGCTCAGTTATATGGCACTCGGATTATTCAGCACCCTCATCATCGGCTTAATCATGAAGACGGCCGGAGGGCAGTTGCTCGAGACGAATCTGTCCGGATTTGGAACGACGCTGATCGAGATTGGTGATGTGGCCATCGGCTTGACCGGTCCTGCCATCGGGATTGCAATCGCCTATGCGCTTCAGGCGCCACCGCTCATCTTGTTCTCGGCGCTCGTCGTTGGGGCGTTCGGTTACGAGTTCGGACCAGCCGGCAGTTATGTGGCGACGTTGCTCGCTGTCGAGGTCTCCAAACTGGTCTCGAAATCGACGAAACTTGATATTTTGGTCACGCCGTTCACGACCATTGCCGTCGGTTATTTGAGTGCGACCTACATCGGTAAGTACGTCGGCTTGTTCATGACACAGCTCGGGACGTGGATTGAGTGGGGCACGGAACAACAGCCGTTGTTCATGGGTGTCGTCGTCGCGACGCTCATGGGGCTCGCGCTCACGGCACCAATCTCGAGTGCGGCCATCGCCCTCATGCTCGGATTGAGTGGGATTGCGGCAGGTGCGGCGACAGTAGGATGTGCCGCCCAAATGATCGGTTTCGCCATTACGAGTTATCGGGACAACGGTATTGGCGGCGCTATCGCCCAAGGGATTGGTACATCGATGCTCCAAGTCGGCAATATCGTTAAAAATCCGTGGATCTTGTTGCCGCCGACCGTTGCCGGTGCCGTGCTCGCCCCGATCGCGATTCTGTTGTTCGAGCTCGAAAGCGTCGCGGCAGGTGCCGGGATGGGGACGAGCGGTCTTGTTGGTCCGATTGTCATGCTCGAGACGATGGGCTTCAGTTGGCATATGTTCCTCGTCGTCCTCGGCTTTTTAATCGTCGGCCCGGCTGTACTCAGCTATGCCGTCTATCAAGTGTTGGTCCGGATGAACCGGATTCGCCCGAACGATATGAAAATCGAATATTGAACATACGAAAGAGAGCGTCCCGGCGTATAAGCGGGACGCTCTCTTCAGTTCACCAACCGAAAAGCTGTCGGACGATGTCGACAGTTTCGCGGGGAACGCGGAAGCTCGCCAAAAATAAGAAGAGCAAGACGGCGTAGATGGGGATTAAAAATCGTTTGCGAACAATCGGCAAGGCACGAACGAGACGCTTGAAGACCCGTTCTAGTATGTAAATCATAGCAAACCCGACTACGAGCCATACTAATATCTCGCTTCGTGTCTTGTCCGTATCGATGAACAAGTAGCCGTAGCGCAGAATAGCCAGCATGCCGATGACGCCGACGAGTTGCTCGAGCGGGTGTTTCATTTCTGGATTCAACTGTTCACGTGTCCATTTTGTCATGACTTCACCTTTTTCACGTAATCTTCGCTCTCGAGATCATCAAACATGAGAGCGGAATGTGACAACGGACTTATGCTATCATGAATGGGGAAAAAAGAACAGGAGTGGTGAACATGAAACAATTGACAACGATGAACGAGTATACAGAAGCGAAACAAGGGAAGAGCATCTTAATGTTCTCGGCAACATGGTGCGGCGATTGTCGTTTCCTCGACCCGTTCATGCCAGAAATCGAAGCGAAGTTCGAAGATTGGACGTTCTATTATGTCGATCGTGATGAATGGATGGAACTCGCGCAACAGCTCGACATTTTTGGGATTCCGAGCTTTGTCGCCTTCAACGGCGGACAAGAAGTTGATCGCTATGTTGGACGCGAACGGAAGACACCCGAGCAAGTTGAAGCTTTCCTTCATGGGTTAGGGTGAATGAGATGGAACGCAATGAGTTACGACGTCATCTCGAACGCCGGTTCACGGAAGGGTACCGCACCTCTTACGACCGTGAGAACGAGGTGTTGCGCATCGAACGGGCAACGGACCGTTTCGGTGTCAACATCCGTCTCGCCCCGCTCGTAGCGAAGACGAAAGTACGAGGAGAAATCGCCATCGACGAGGTCGTCGACTACATCAAGACAGCGCTCTCTGCGGACGATGCGGTCACACTCGCTGGCAATGAAGCGAACCTTTACCCTGTCATCCGCTCGGCCTCGTTCTCGACGGAGACGAAGCGTGGGGAAGCCCTCGCGACGACGCCGCATACAGCCGAGACGTCCGTTTTTTACGCGCTCGATTTGGGCAACGGCTATCGGTTGATTGAAGAGCGTCATTTAGGCGGGATGCCTTTGACTCGCCTCGATGAGTTGGCACGGGACAACGTCAAAAAGTTACCGACCGATTTAAAAGAAGACACCGTGGCCGGGAATACGTTCTATTTCCTAGCGGCTCGGGACGGCTATGAAGCGTCACGTATTTTAAACGATGAGTTTTTGCGCGTCATGGAGCGTCGCATCGAAGGCGATATGCTCGTCGGGGTGCCGCACCAGGACGTGATGATTATCGCGGACATCCGAAACGACCAAGGTTATGACGCGATGCAACAGCTCATGTTCGACTTTTTCACGAATGGGCGAATCCCGGTGACGGCTCTTTCTTTCCATTATGAGGACGGCGTTCTTGAACCAATTTTCATTGTCGGAAAAAAGAACCCACCAACGGACGCATAATCTGCTAAACTATTTGTGTCTAGTTTGAAAGAAGGGGCGTTTTTACGTATGCAAATCAATGCTTTTTATAACCGTGAAGGAATCGGCGATGTCCTCATGGTCTTGTTAAGAGAAGGCGATCGTCACCATCAAGTCGTTGAACGGAAAGATGATGTTGCCATTGTCAAATCAACGACCGGTAAAGTCAATGGCTATAATATCTTCAATGCGAGTAACTATTTTGACGTCAGCGACTGGCACGGTCCGGTCGAGTTGACGGCGGAATTGATTGAGACGCTCGGTGTCATCTTGCGCAAACAAAACATCGAAGCCGAGTTGTCAGGCGTCGATTTTACTCCGAAGTTTGTTGTCGGCTATGTGAAGGAAGCGCAGAAACATCCGGATGCTGACAAGTTGTCGATTTGCCAAGTCGAGACCGATCAAGGAGACGTCCAGATTGTATGTGGCGCACCGAATGTCGCAACCGGCCAAAAAGTCGTCGTTGCGAAACCAGGGGCTGTCATGCCGTCTGGTTTGATCATTCGTCCATCAAAATTACGGGGCGAAAGCTCACACGGTATGATTTGTTCAGCGCGAGAATTGAACTTAGCTGACGCACCGCAAGAAAAAGGGATTCTCGTATTGGATGACGAATATGAAGTAGGGAAAGCATTTGAAATCGGTCGCTAAATTCGACCGATTTTTTGCTAAATAGGATTGAGTGAAAAAGCGAGGAATCAAGTATGGATGCCTATGAACGTTCATTAAAACAGCAAGCAGACCGAATTCGACGCGAACTTTCCCAAGAAGGGAAGAAAGGTGGACCTGCACCGAAGGCCGAGCCGAAGGATGAGTTCATCCCGTCAGATGTACCATCACCGATTTACGGTTATGCTCGACCTAAACCGAAAATTGATCTCCCGATCGAGCATTCTCCCGAGACGAGAGATGATTTATCGGTCAGGCAAGCCAAGCGAGTCGCGCAATCGATCGAACCAGTAGCAGATGATGTCCCGACACCAGCTGTTCCAGTCGAACAAGAGCTTGACATGGAACTGATCGAGGAACCGATACTGACCGCTGACGAAACGACAACGCAATCTTTTGATGAGAGCACGGATGAACTCGATTCGGCATTAGTAGAAGAGCCGTCAGAAGCAAATCCATCAGTAGAAGCGCCGTCAGCGGAAAAACTTGAGGAAATTGTCACTGAGCAAGCGGACATGCCGAGCGAAGAGATGATTATTTCCAAGGAAACGACCGATGAAATAATCGTTTCTGAAGACGAAACGGCTGCACAAGATACCAAACCAATTCTCGGAGAAGTATCGATTTTAGAGAGCGGGTTCGCCTCGGTGTTCATGGATTCGACAGAGTTGAAATCAGCAAAGATTGCAGTCCGGGAAGAAAAGCAGGACGTGACAGACGAAAACGTTTCGCTCGAGGCGCCGATTGAGACGGTGGCTCCGATCATGGAAGATGTTGCGAAAACATTACAGGGCGAAGACCCCATTGAAGTGTCCGACGAAGAAGAATTGACCCCTGCGGTGAGCGTCTCATATAAAGCGGGTGGCCCACCACTCAACGTCATGATGACACCGCAAGACCGGATGGCGATGTATAAGAGTCGTCGCTTGGCAAAAAAAAACAATAATCTGTAATAGCATGACTCCTGGAGTTTTGCTATAATGACAAAGGTTTGTCGCATTTTTTTCTGCAGACCGCAATGAATTAGGGGGGCTATTTACAGATGAACCGTTATCACTTCGTCGGAATTAAAGGAACGGGCATGAGTCCTTTAGCTCAAATTTTAAATGACATGAACAATGAGGTCCGAGGTTCGGACGTTGACAAAGCATTTTTTACTGAAGAAGCATTGAATCGCAAAGGAATTGAAATCCTTCCGTTTGATCCTGAAAATATTACCGAAGGGCAAATCGTCGTACAGGGCAACGCCTTCGCTGACGATCACCCTGAAGTCGTTCGAGCACGAGAGCTCGGATTGACGATATACAAATACTATGAGTTTCTCGGCGAATTGGCCGACCATTACACGAGTGTCGCCATTACGGGATCGCACGGTAAAACGTCGACGACAGGCCTCTTGGCACACGTCATGCGCGGCATTGAGCCGACGTCGTTCTTGATTGGCGATGGGACAGGAGAAGGAGTCGAAGACTCAAAAAACTTTGTCTTCGAAGCTTGTGAGTATAAGCGTCACTTCTTATATTACCGTCCAGATTACGCCATCATGACGAACATCGACTTTGATCACTCGGATTATTTCTCAGGACTCGATGACGTCATCGACGCGTTCCAAGAGATGGCGAAGCAAGTGAAGAAAGGGATCATCGCTTGTGGTGATGATGAAAACTTGCAACACATTCAAGCGAACGTGCCAATCGTTTATTACGGTTTCGGCGCCCATAACGACTTCCGCGCCGAGAACGTGAACTCGACGGACAACGGGACAACGTTTGACGTCTATTTGCGTGATGACTTCTATGGGACGTTCCGGATTCCGGGATATGGCAATCACAGCGTCTTGAATGCTCTTGCCGTGATCGCGACGTGTGACTATGAGAACTTATCGAAAGAATTGGTCAAAGACCGTCTCGAGACGTTTAATGGCGTGAAACGTCGTTTCAGTGAATCGACACTCGGAAACCAAGTGTTGGTGGATGATTATGCCCATCATCCACGTGAAATCAGTGCGACAGTGGAAGCGGCGCGTAAAAAATACGAGGGCCGTGAAGTTGTTGCCATTTTCCAACCACACACATATACCCGCCTCAAATCATTTATGGATGATTTCGCTGCGGCATTAGCCGAAGCGGATGTCGTGTACTTGTGTGATATCTTCGGTTCGGCTCGCGAACAAGAAGGCACGGTCACAATCGAAGACCTGCAGTCTCGTATCGAAGGGGCGAACGTTTTAAAGCGTGACGGGGTCAGTGTCTTGAGTCAACACAGAGACGCGGTTCTCCTGTTCATGGGAGCCGGAGACATCCAAACGTATCAACGTGAATATGAGAATCACGTCCAACTTGAAGCGTGAATCTAGAGCGAATGGCTAATGCCGTTCGCTTTTTTTGTGTTTAACATCAAGTCAAGACGGTAATAGTATTAGCGACTGAATTTGGAAAAGGAGATGTTAAGAATGGCAAGCCAAGGCGCATTGAGTACATTGAACAAAGAGGTGGCCAACTATGGCCTTTTATTCGTCAAACTGCATAACTACCACTGGTACATTAGCGGACCTCACTTCTTCACGTACCATGAAAAGTTGGAGGAACTGTATAACCTCGTCGCTGAACTATACGATGACGTGGCGGAACGTCTCTTGATGAATGATGGCGAACCATATGCCACGATGAAAGAATATCTCGAACATTCGACGTTGCAAGAAGGGGATCGTCATGCGGATACGGAGCAAATGATCAAGGACGTCATCAGTGACTTCAAACAGATTCGCCAAGAAATGCAAGACGCGATGGAAAACTTCGAAGACGGGGACGAAGCAATCGAAGATACGTTCGTGTCTCATATCGAACGTCTCGAGAAAGAGATTTGGATGATGTCGGCAGCACTCGGCAAAAAGACGAAGCTATAATAAAAACAAGCGTGCCGCAATCGGCACGCTTGTTTTTTGTTACTTCAAATTTTCTGGATTGAGTGGCAAGAGCGAGTCGACGACAAAACGTCCGTCCTTGCGAATCAATACGTCATCGAACCAAATCTCGCCACCGCCGTAATCAGGGCGTTGGATATTGACGAGATCCCAGTGAATCGAAGAGTCGTTCCCGTTATAGGCATCGTCATACGCCTGACCCGGTGTGAAATGGAAGCTACCGTCGATTTTCTCGTCGAACAAAATATCTTTCATCGGATGCTGGATGTACGGGTTGACACCGATTGCGAATTCGCCGACGTAGCGGGCGCCTTCATCCGTGTTGAACACTTCGTTGATCCGGTCCGTATCGTTCGCCGTCGCGTCGACGATTTTTCCATCTTTGAACGTCAATGAGACGTTCTCGAACGTGAAGCCATGATACGGAGACGGCGTGTTGTACGTGATGACGCCGTTGATGGAGTCTTTGACCGGCGCTGTGAATACTTCACCGTCCGGGATATTCATTTGACCCGAGCACTTGATCGCCGGGATGTCTTTAATCGAGAAACTGAGGTCAGTCCCCGGTCCTTTGATTGAGACACGGTCTGTCTCGTTCATCAGCGTGACAAGAGCATCCATGGCCCGGTCCATCTTGCCGTAGTCGAGCGTACAGACGTTAAAGTAGAAGTCCTCGAACGCCTCGGTCGATTTGCCGGCGAGTTGTGCCATTGATGGTGATGGGTAACGGAGGACGACCCATTTCGTTCCTTTGACGCGGTCCTCAGTATGCATTTTTCCGATCGTGGCTCCAACGAGTTTTTGTTGTTCAGCCGGAACGTCTGATAGCTCGTTAATGTTGTCTCCGGCACGAAGTCCAATGTAGGCATCCATTGCCTGCATCTGTTTACGTTCGATGTCCGCCATGAGCTCGAGTTGCTCTCGGCTCGCGCCTGTGTAGAGTTTGCGTAAAATACGACTCTCTTTCAACAAGACGAACGGATGCCCCCCAGCTTCGTACGCCTTTTCGACAAGCGCTTCGACGAGCGACTCCTCAACGCCAAAATTTTCAATCAGAACGCGTTCCCCTTGCTTCAATTCGACTGAATAATTGATTAATCCGTCGGCGAGTTGTGTGATTCTTGGATCTCTCATACGTCCACCCCTTTAACTTTTTTAAATTTATTTCTATTTTAGTGTAATCGAAAACATAAAAACGGGTAAAGGAATAATCAGACCGGATGGCGAAAACGGTTGTGACAAATCTTTTCAGTCATAATGGTGCTATAATGAAAACACCACATTATCGAATAGGAGGAATGAATGCATGGAAATCACATTAGGAGGCATTGCGGGGCTCATCGCGGCACTCGCATTTGTCGTACTCGTATTTTTCTTGGCACGTGTCTTGTCGAACGTCAATCGGACACTCGGCAGCGTAGCCAACACGACCGAAAACTTAGAACGTCAATTAGACGGAATCACAATGGAAGTGACGGCGCTCTTACATAAGACGAACCGTCTCGTAGATAACGTCGAAGAGAAAACAGAATTGCTCGCACCGGTGGCTCACGCGCTTGATGAGCTCGGCACGTCGCTTAACGAAGTGACGGAATCGGTACGAACGGTTTCTTCTTCTGTTCACGTGGCAGCAGACGAAAATAAAGAACAAATTGCCCAGGCGGTACGATGGGGTTCTGTCGCTGTAGAATTATTTAAGAAAAATAAAACCGAAACGTCTTCCAATGAACGACCATCACGTCGTCGCGGTCGTCGGGACCGTAAACAAGAACAAGAACCGACAACGGTCTCACCAGGGCTAATTGCGACAGACGATACGATTAAATCATAACTAGCAAAAGGAGGAAGTAACGATGACATACGACAAGAACAAAACATATAACAACGAACAGCAATCGAGCGGTGGATTTTTGGCAGGTGTCGTTCTCGGCGGCGTAATCGGTGCAGCCGTGGCGCTCCTCACAGCACCGAAGAGCGGTCGGGAAGTGCGTACGTATTTAGATGAGAAGACGGCGACGTCGCGTGAGCGATTGACGGTCAAATCGAAAGAAGTACGCGAAAAAGCGGAGCCAGTCGTCGGCGAGTGGATTAAAGTCGCGAGCGATAAAGCAGCGCCGGTCTTGAACCTCGTTAAAGATAAAGCGCGTGAAGCCGCAGAATTGAAACAACAAGTCGATGAAGACGAGTTGTCAATTGAAGAGGCGATGGAGAAAGCCGATCAACTCGTAGCCGAGGCAGAAGCTGAAGTGAAAGAGCAACTGGATCGCGCTTCAGAAGATCAATCGAGCGAACCGAAAGATGCGAATGATTCGTCGAAAGCAGACGCCAAATCTGATGCGTCTACTGAAAAATCGAAGGCATCTGAAAACAAGGCGAACACAAAAAAATCGGCGACGAACAAACAAGAAGCATCGAGCAGTCGTGACCAATCAGAGAACTACGAATCGGATTTTGAAGCCCCTGTCAAAGATTTGCTCGACGATGAGTCGAAACAAGAATTGAAGGACTTGAAAAACGATTTAAAAAACGGCAACAAATAAGTGATGACGCGTCCGGACCTTCCGGGCGCTTTTTTTGTTGATTTTGTGTCGCCAGCCCATTTCCCTATGACAAAGCGATTAAAGTTCGTTATAATTAGGAATCTGGAAAGAACGGCTTAGAAATGAGAGGGTAATTATGAGTCCACAAGATCAGTTGAATCGATTACGTCGCGAGATGGATGAGTTGAATCGTGAAATGCTCGACTTGCTCAGCCGCCGCGGCACACTCGCTGTTGAGATTGGAAAAGTAAAACGTCTGCAAGGTGTGGAGCGATACGATCCGGTACGAGAACGTGAGATGCTCGATTTCGTCGCTGCGGAGAATCCGGGGCCGTTCGAAACGGCGCGCTTGCAGCATCTGTTCAAAGAGATGTTTAAAGCCTCGGCCGAACTGCAAGGGGAAGACCGAGATAAGACGTTGCTCGTCTCGCGGAAGCGCCAAGCTGAAGACACCATCGTCACGCTCGATGATGTCACGATCGGCAATGGACGCCCGCAATTGATTGCAGGTCCATGCGCGGTCGAATCATTTGAGCAAGTGAATGCCGTCGCCGAAAAATTGGCGTTGTCCGGTGTGAAAATCTTGCGAGGTGGCGCGTACAAGCCACGCACCTCCCCATACGACTTCCAAGGGCTCGGTTTCGAGGGATTGAAACTGTTGAAGCAAGCGGCAGATCGTCATGACTTGCGGGTCATCTCTGAAATCATGACGCCTGGTGCCGTCGAGTCGGCACTTCCCTATGTGGACATCATCCAAGTCGGCGCACGCAATATGCAAAACTTCGACTTGCTGAAAGAAGTCGGGAAGACGGATAAGCCGGTGCTCTTAAAGCGCGGTTTGTCGGCAACGATTGAAGAGTTCATCTATGCGGCCGAGTATATTATGGCAAGCGGCAACAGCCAAGTCATCTTGTGCGAGCGCGGGATTCGGACGTACGAACGGGCGACGCGCAACACGCTCGATATCACAGCGGTCCCGATTTTGAAACAAGAGACGCATTTGCCGGTCATGGTCGACGTCACGCACTCGACAGGACGACGCGACTTGCTACTTCCGGCAGCGAAAGCGGCGCTTGCGGTCGGAGCGGATGGCGTTATGGTGGAAGTACACCCGAACCCGGCCATCGCCTTATCAGATGCCCAGCAACAACTCGATTTCGACCAGTTCGATCAATTCGTGGACGGGCTAACAGCTCAGTTCCCTCAACTTGATTTGGTAAAAAAGTAAGCTTTCCAATTGGAAACGTTTTATATAGCGTGAAGACAGGGTAAAATGATGACAGATACCTGTCTTCCTTTTTTGACACGTTTTTTGAAAATCGTTTGAAAATCATTGCTTGTAGGAGGAGTTTTAATGAATAGTAACAATGTAACGATCTATGATGTCGCACGAGAAGCCGGGGTGTCGATGGCAACCGTTTCACGCGTCGTCAACGGAAACCCGAACGTCAAACCGACGACCCGCAAGAAAGTCCAAGACGCGATTGACCGTCTCGGCTATCGCCCGAACGCCGTCGCCCGTGGACTTGCCAGCAAGAAGACGACGACGGTCGGCGTCATCGTCCCTGATATCTCGAACATCTTTTTCGCAGATCTTGCCCGTGGAATCGAGGACGTCGCCACGATGTACAAGTACAACATCATTCTCGGGAACTCGGACTCGAACCGTGACAAAGAGATTCATTTGTTGAACACGTTGCTCGGGAAGCAAGTCGACGGCATCATTTTCATGGGTGGACGTCTGCACGAAGACCTCGTCAACGAGTTCAAGAAGTCGCCGGTGCCAATCGTCCTTGCGGCGACGCTCAACCAAGGATATGATCTTCCGGCGGTCAACATCGATTATGAGCAGGCAGCATACGATGCGACTGAAATGTTGATTGGCCACGGCCACAAACAAGTTGGCTTCATCACAGGACCACTCGAGCAACAAATCAATGGCGAGAAGAAATTCTCTGGTTACCGCCGTGCCCTTGACGACGCCGGACTCCCGTTCCGTGAGAGTGACGTCGTCCTCGGGAATTACACGTACGCATCAGGCCTTGAGGCGATGCAGAAGATGCTCGAACGTGACGATTGCCCGAAAGCGATTTTCGCCGGTACGGATGAGATGGCACTCGGTGTCATTCACGCGATTCAAGACGCCGGTTTCTCGGTCCCGAACGATTTTGAAGTCGTCGGCCATGATAACACGCGTCTCGCGACGATGATTCGTCCGAAATTGACGACGGTCGTCCAACCGATGTATGACATCGGTGCCGTTGCCATGCGTCTCTTGACGAAAATCTTGAACGCTGAAGAAATCGAAGAGAAAAACGTCGTCTTGCCGCACCGCATCGAACGTCGCGATTCGGTACGCCAAGACTGAATAAAAATCCCCTCGCCTGTCGGAGTCACTCCGCGGACGAGGGGATTTTTTTAGACATATATTGATTTGCGATCGTTCGAGATGAACGGCCAAAATGCGCGTTTCGACACTTCCCAGTTCTTCTCTTCGATCTGTTGGCGCCGGGGAATATGTTGGAACGTGTACGTGTGATCATCCCAACGCGTGGGCAAAGGTTGATCGGCTTTGGCCTGCCACTGGTCAATCCATTCAATCGGGATGTCCCCACTGTACGGCACCTCGCGCGTCAAGCCGGCCCATACTTGGGCCCAGGCGCGCGGCACCGTCCGATACCAGTCATATCCGCCGCCGCCGAGCGCGACGAGGCGACCTTCCGTATACTCATCGGCGAGTCGAGAGGCGATTTGAGGAATCTGTTCGAACGTCCGAATCGTGGAGGCAAGGTGTGTCAACGGGTCGAACGCATGAGCGTCGGCTCCATTCTGTGTCAGGATGATATCCGGTTTGAACCACTCACACGCTTCCCGGAACACGGTCTCGTAACAGTGTAGGAAAGAATCATCCTGGGTGAACGCATCGACTGGGACATTCCAGCTGTATCCGTAGCCATTTCCGTTGCCACGCTCCGTGACCGCTCCTGTCCCAGGGAACAAGTAGCGACCGGTCTCATGGATCGACAAGGTCATCACATCCGCATCATCATAAAACAGCCATTGGACGCCGTCACCATGATGGGCATCCGTATCGACATACAACACACGCGACCCGTACGTCTGACGGACGTGGGCAATGGCGACAGCTGCATCGTTATAGACACAGAAGCCCGATGCTTTTCGTCTCATTCCGTGATGCAGGCCGCCCCCGACGTGAAAGGCACGCTCGAATTTACCGCTCGCGACCAAGTCGAGGGCGTGTATCGTCCCACCCACGAGTCGAGCGGCCCCTTCATGAATCGTCGGGAAAATTGGAGTGTCTTCTGTCCCGAGACCGAATTTGTTCGCTTTTAACGTCGACAGCTCACCTGCGGCCGCTGCTTGGACCGCCTCGATATAATCGATGTCGTGGACGAGCGCGAGCGATTCAACCGAGGCGAGGGGAGGGGCGATACACTCGGAGGCTTGGAGCTTACCTGAGGCGTTCAGGAGGGACGTCGTCAGCTCCAGGCGAATCGGATTGAACGGGTGATCCTCGTGAAAACGGTACGAGTTTTCGTTCTCGCCGAATATGTAGGCTGGTCTCATTGGGACATCTCCGGACCGAGCACATCGAAACCTTCACGCTTCAACCGTTCGATGATACGCAGCGGATTCATCGTCTGGACGCGGAACGAGATGATCCGTTTGTAAGGGTCGGGCGTCGGGTGGACGAACACGTTAATGATGTTGACGTTCGTCTTGGCTAGGAGACGCGTCACTTTCTCAAGCGTACCGGTCGTGTTTTCGACTAAGATTTCAATTTGCGAACTCGGCTCGAGTGCGCCGGTCAATTGGACGAAGTAGCGCAATAAGTCCGTCTCAGTCAATACGCCGACGAGCTTTCCTTGTTCGATGATGGGTAGACATGTTAAACGATATTCATAAAACAAGGCGGCCGCATCTTCGAAGAAATCGTACGGATGCGCCGTTGTCACATCTTGTCGCATGATGCTCGAGACAGGGTTTTTAAAGTCTGCGCTTTCACTTTCGGGGTGGAAAACGCTCGTCGCACCACTCATCTCGAACTGACCGACGATGCCGACGACTTGACGGGCCGGATTCGTGACGATGAGATGGCGTACTTTATGATCGCGCATGAGCTTGGCCGCATGGGCAATCGTATTGGTCGGCTGAATCGTCACGACATGACGGTTCATCATTTGTTCAATCAGCATCCAAATCCCTCCTTAGTCATACATGAACCGGCGTCGCAACCGGAGTGAATCGAAATGGTCGATCGTCTCTTGTCGGACGTTCTTACCGATTCTTGCCATCAGACAGTTGGCCGGGTGCGAGGCGATTTCCGGATCGTCGGTCGGGAAGAAGATGAGCCCGCCATGATTCATCATCTTCTCCATTACTTTTCGGTAATCCCAAATCGAGAGGCCACTTCCTTTTAGATCCCAGTGCCAATAATATTCCGTCGTCAAAATCAAGAAATCGTCCATATGCGGGTCCATCATCGACACCTCAAGGAGCTGTTTTCCAATCCGTTGGCCGCGGTAACGCGGGCTCACTTCGATGGCGCCGAGCTCGAGAATATACGGGTCGTTCCCTTCACTCCAACGTTCATACGGATCTGGATATAAATATGTCACGTAGCCGATGATCAGGTCATCGACGCGGGCCACGATGATTCGGCCTTCTTTTAGGGCAGCGATTTCAACGAGCGCCTTGTGTTGGTCCTCAGGTTCACGAAATGCGGTCAATCCCTCATCGAGGCGATACGTCGCTAGTCTATCGCTTTCGATGGGTCCATCGATGATTACGGCTCCGAGTGAGGTTTCCCACACCTTTGAATGATATTGTTTTTCCATGGAGTCACCACCTTTTCCATCTTCTATTATAGCGCTTTCATTCCACTTCGTTCACGCTCTTTTGGAGATTTTGGAAATTCGTTGATTTGTCACAATATTAACACTATACTGAAAGTGGTTATACCATTCATTACAGGGGAGGCGAATCTTTAGCGATGGAAAAATTGAAAGCGTTATCAGGGGAACATCAATTGGCGTCGTATGAAGAGGCTTGTCAGTCATTCGAGTGGACACAAGCTGAAGCGTTATGTTCATGGAATTTGACAGGGAACGTCAACATGGCGTACGAAGCGATTGACCTTCATGCTGAAGGCGAACTTGCCACAAAATTGGCATTGCTCTATTTCGATGGGGAACGAGAAGAGCGCTACACGTATGAAGATATGAAACGAGAAAGCAATCGGTCCGGAAACGTTCTGAAATCGGTTGGAGTGGAGAAAGGCGACCGCGTCTTCATCTTCATGCCACGGAGTCCAGAACTTTATTTTATTTTGCTCGGCACACTCAAGCTGGGTGCGATTGTTGGACCATTGTTTGAGGCGTTCATGGAGCAAGCCGTCCACGATCGTCTGCTCGATTCGGAAGCGAAAGTCATCGTGACGACCGAGGCGCTCTTGCCACGTGTCCCGGTCGATCAACTTCCGCACTTGGAGACGATTTTAATCGTCGGCGACGTGGTGGAGGAGTCAGGAAAAATCATCGACTACCGTAAATTGGCGGGTGACGCCTCGACCGACCTCGACATCACGTGGGTTGACCGTGAGGACGGTATGATTTTGCATTATACGTCAGGCTCGACTGGGAAGCCGAAAGGCGTCCTGCACGTTCATAACGCCATGGTGCAACACTTGATGACCGGGAAATGGGTGCTCGATTTGCAACCGGACGATATATATTGGTGCACGGCTGACCCGGGCTGGGTAACGGGAACGAGTTACGGGATTTTCGCACCGTTCTTGAACGGGGCGACGAACGTGATCGTCGGGGGACGATTCAATCCTGAGTTCTGGTATTCGGTCATCGAACGGTTCGAGGTCACGGTCTGGTACAGCGCGCCAACAGCGTTCCGCATGCTCATGGGTGCTGGCGAAGAAGCGTTCGAGAAATATGATCTATCATCACTCCGTCATATCCTTTCGGTCGGTGAACCACTCAATCCGGAAGTCATTCGTTGGGGGAACGAATCGTTCGGACTACGGATTCACGACACGTGGTGGATGACAGAGACTGGTGCGATGATGATCTGTAACTATCCGACGATGGATATTAAACCAGGTTCGATGGGCAAGGCTATCCCAGGTTGTGAGGCAGCAATTTTAGACGACCGTGGTCAACCGCTCCCACCGCATCGGATGGGTAACCTGGCACTCAAGACGCCGTGGCCGTCGATGATGCGGAAGATTTGGAAAAACGATACGAAGTATGAGAGCTATTTCTGGGGCGATTGGTACGTCTCAGGCGACTCGGCCTATATGGATGAGGATGGCTACTTCTGGTTCCAAGGTCGCGTCGATGACGTCATCATGACAGCAGGAGAGCGGGTTGGTCCGTTCGAAGTCGAGAGTCGTCTCGTCGAGCACCCGGCTGTCGCCGAGGCCGGTGTCATAGGGAAACCGGACCCGGTCCGTGGGGAAATTATCAAGGCGTTCATCGCGCTTCGTAAAGGATACGAGCCATCGGACGAGTTGAAGGCGGAGATTCAAAAGTTCGTCAAAGAAGGTCTTGCGGCCCATGCGGCACCGCGTGAGATCGAGTTCAAAGACAAGCTTCCGAAAACCCGAAGCGGGAAAATCATGCGTCGTGTCTTGAAGGCTTGGGAATTGAATCTCGAGACAGGTGACTTATCGACAATGGAAGATTGAACGACAAAAGGTCGACACGCGATGTGTCGACCTTTCTTGTCGGGTTAGGCGCCGTCTGCTTCTTCGGCGTCTTCTTTCTTCTTATCTTCCTCAGCCTTTTTCTCGGCCTCGGCTTTCTTCTTGGCTTCTTCTTCAGCTTTTTTCTTCGCTTCTTCTTCAGCTTTCTTCTTGTCAGCTTCAGCTTTCGCTTTCGCGTCAGCGGCCGCCTTGTCTTTCGCAGCAGCCTCAGCTTCTTGTTTCTCTTCTTCAGCCTCTTGTTTCTTCTCTTCCGCTTCTTCTTTCTTCTTCGCCTCTTCTTCGGCTTTCTTCTTCGCTTCTTCTTCCTTCTTAATCTCTTCGACTTTCTTCTTCTCAGAGAATGAGCCAGAGTCACCGAAGTCGCTTGCTCTTACACTAGCCGGCTGCACAAAACGTGCGTTCGAGTTGAATACATTCGGGCTATCGAGATAGACGTTGTTGGCAATTTTAGACCACATGCCTTGCGTCCGTTGGTAGTAACGCCCATATCCTTGACCATCGACTAGACTATTTTCTTGATCGTAACCTGTCCAGACAGCTAGGGTAACGCCAGGAGTCGAGCCGACCAAATACGAGTCACGGCGGTCTTGTGTCGTACCTGTTTTCCCCATCCAGTCGCCAGGAACGTTCAAGAGTGATTTGGCGTATGTCGCTGTTCCAGATGTGTACACGTCTCGGAGCATATCGACGATGAGATACGCGGTGCGATCAGAGTAAATCCGTGTTTTCTTCGGATTTTTCTCGTAAATGACCTCGCCTTGATATTCGACGCGATCGATGATATACGGTTCAACGTGTTCGCCGCCGTTCGCGAGCATCGCGTAACCTGATGCCAGTGCCGCTAGTTCGACTGAACTGACACCGAGTGCCATTGATGGCGCATCACGTGTTTCCTCTGGGACGTTTATCCCCATTTGAAGCAGCTTCTCTGTGTCACTTCTAAAGTCCGCTAGCTCTTCGTAGATTTTCACAGCAGGGACGTTTCGAGATTGTTTCAATGCCTCACGTGCCGTCATCGGCCCTCGGAATGTTAAATCTTCATTGTTGATTTCAATCGTGTCTGGGTTTGATCCATTTTGATATTTATATTTCTCATCAATGATCACCGTATCGGTAGTAATGAGACCTTTCTCGATCGCATTCGCATAAACGAGAAGTGGTTTTGCCGTCGACCCGATTTGACGTTCCATTAGACGGGCACGGTTAAAATCATCCGTTTTTCCGTTCACATAACGACCGCCGACGAATCCGAGAATGCGACCTGTCTTGTTGTCGAGCATAATGGCTGCGGTTTGCTCCGGACCTTGTTCGGGGTCGATGTTCGGTGAGTTATTTGGTCCGAAGTTATTGACGTTCCGGGCCGGTTGTTGCATCGATTCGTGTACTTGTTTATCAAGTGACAAATGAATCTTATATCCACCTTGACGGAGTGCGTTATGGGCACGACGTCCATACGTGTTCGTAATTTCTTTTCGATCTTCCGTACTTAATTCGTTCAAGTCGACACCATCTTGTTTAAGAAGGTGGTCACGGACGATGATGAGGGCATCTTCTTCTGCCCATTGGACGACGTACGGATATCGGTCACGCGGCTTCGATTGTGTTTTCATGAAGTCTTTCGTGATGTCGTAATTAAAGGCGGCATTATAGTCTTTTTTACTGATCTTGCCGGCGACGTACATCCGATTGAGTACCGTCTTCATCCGGTTGATTGCCGGTGACACGTCCTCTTTAATGACACCCCCTTGGTAATACGGTGTGTACAGGAACGGGTTTTTCGGGATCCCCGCGAGGAAAGCGGCTTGTGGCAACGTCAATTTCTCAGCCGATGTGTTGAACACGCCGCGAGCGGCTGCTTCAATCCCTGAGATGTTGCGTCCCATCGAGTTCCGTCCGAACGAGACGACGTTCAAGTACGCGTTCAAGATTTCATCTTTGTTCATCGCTTTCTCGAGACGAAGGGCGAGTAAAATCTCTTTCGCTTTTCGTTCGAACGATACTTCGTTCGTCAACATTTGATTCTTGATCAGCTGTTGAGTGAGCGTCGAGCCGCCGGTCCGGTCTTCCGATCCGGTCGCTTCTTGTAAGATGGCACGGAGCGTCGCTTTCGGCACGACACCGTCGTGCTCGTAAAACTCGACGTCCTCTGTGGCGAGTAACGCGTCGACGACGAACGGAGAAACTTTCTCGACGGCGACGGGAACCCGTACTTCATCCGTCGTATAGTTTCCGATCCGTTCACCGCTTCCAAAATAAATGTCAGAAGTCGATGAGTATGTGTTGATTTGTGATGTCATCGTCTTATATGCGGGTGCCGGCATATCCTTGACGAGGGAAGCGAAATACCCCGCTCCAATCCCGGCGCCTAAAAATCCAATGAGGACGACAGAAATGATGGTGAGGAGTAGCACGTTCCACGACACATCATAAAATACATTGGCATAACGGCGAGCTTTCAAGGACTTTGGTTGGTTCCATATGTCTCGAATCTTTTGCAGCATGACAGCCTCCTTAATATGGTGTAAAACTATTTTAGACAGTATTATATACGATTATAGCACAAGTCTTTCCTGACCTTACCCCGAATCGACTACCTGATGCAAGTTTCCATCTTCTTGGTTGACAATTTGGAAAAGGAACTTATAAAATGTAAAGCATAGTCCATAAATAAAGACGCGATGAAGAAAGCGAAGTAGTCGATTGACCGCTTGTCCAGAAAGCTAGTGGGTGCTGTGAACTAGCCAATGTCAACCGATGAATTACACTTTTGGAGCGTGCCGTTCGGCCGGGTCGAGACCGTTATCTCTCGCTTCAAGTGGCCACAGCTGTGGCAATTAGGGTGGTACCGCGGAATCTCCGTCCCTTCTCATATGAGAAGGGACGTTTTTTTATGTCAATCGAAGGAGTGGAACAGATGGAATTATTGAAGGATTTAGAATTTAGAGGTCTCGTTAACCAAATGACGGACGAAGCAGGATTGAAAGAACAGTTGAACAAACCGACGACGCTTTACACCGGGTTCGACCCGACGGCGGACTCGCTCCACATCGGGCACTTGCTCCCGATTTTAACGCTCAAACGTTTCCAAGAGGCGGGACACCACGTCATCGCCCTCGTCGGTGGAGCGACTGGCATGATCGGTGACCCGTCAGGTCGTTCGGACGAGCGTTCGCTCAATACGCTCGACACGGTCAAGGAATTCTCGGATCGGATTAAAGGCCAATTGAGCCGCTTCCTCCCGCTCGAAGGAGAGAACCCGATTTCAATTCGCAACAACTACGAGTGGACGGAAGAGTTGTCGATTATCGACTTCTTGCGCGACATCGGGAAGCACTTCCCAATCAGTTACATGCTCGCCAAGGATTCTGTCGACTCGCGTTTGGAGAATGGGATCTCGTACACGGAATTCTCATACATGCTCTTGCAATCGTTCGACTTCTTGAAGTTATACGAGAATGAAAACTGCCGACTTCAGGTCGGGGGTAGCGATCAATGGGGCAATATCACGGCCGGTCTCGAACTCATCCGCCGCTTCGGTCACTCGGAGAAGGCGTTCGGGTTGACGGTGCCACTCGTGACAAAATCGGACGGACAGAAATTTGGAAAGACAGCCGGCGGCGCGGTCTGGCTCGACGCGGATAAGACGACACCTTACGAGTTCTACCAGTTCTGGATTAACGTCGACGACGCTGACGTGATCAAGTTCATCAAATACTTCACGTTCATGTCGCATGACGACATCTTGGGACTTGAAAGTGAAGTGGCATCTGCTCCTGAAAAACGTGTCGCTCAACGTCGTCTCGCTGAAGAGATGACGAAACTCGTCCACGGCGAAGCGGGTCTCGATCAAGCGCAACGCATCACGACTGCCTTCTTTAGCGGCGACTTGAAGACACTCAAGCCAGAAGACATGGATGCTGCTTTCAAAGGCATGCCACAGTTCGAACTTGACGGCGAACGTAACCTCGTCGATCTTCTCGTCGAAGCGAATATTGCACCATCGAAACGTCAAGCCCGTGAAGATGTTCAAAACGGAGCGATTTACTTGAACGGTGAGCGGGAACAGGCGCTCGATAAGACGGTGACACGCGCCGATACGCTCGGTGAGTTCACGGTCATCCGTCGTGGTAAGAAAAAGTACTTCGTGATTCGTCACGTCTGATTTATCCGTCCATGTCCGCAAAAATTGCGAGCATGGACGTTTTTTTATTGTCGCAAACTGGATTTGGTCTGCTACGATGGCAAGTATAGACGACAAGGAGGCTTTGTTATGGATATCGAAGAGTTTTTTGGCGAACAGTTCCACCAATGGCGGGAGCGGTTCCGCTACTATGAGATGGCGATCACCGAACTCGAGAGTGATCTCGGCATCATCGACCTCGATTGGCAGACGCGGCTCGGCTATTCCCCGATTGAACATGTGAAGACGAGGATGAAGACGCTGCCGTCAATCGTACGAAAAATGAATCAAAAAGGGCTTCCCCTCGAAGTGGAAGCGCTCTGGGACAATATTTATGACGTCGCCGGGGTCCGAATCGTCACGAGTTTTCGTGATGATATCTACGCCATCCTCGACCATTTGAAGAAACGGGACGATTTACAGATTGATGAGATCAAAGATTATATCGAACATCCGAAACCGAGCGGCTACCGGAGCCTGCACCTTATCGTCCGGACGAAAGTCTACTTGGCGGAACGCGTCATCTGGGTACCGGCTGAGATTCAAATCCGTACGCTCGCCATGGACTTTTGGGCAGCGACGGAGCATAAGCTTCAATATAAATACCAGCATCAAGTTCCCGAGATGTCACGGCATGAGTTGACCGAGGCGGCGAATATGGCAGATGCGCTCGATACACAGATGGGCCGCATCCGCGAACAAATTTTGAAGAAATAAAAAATCCCCTTTCCTGCCGAGACAGGGAAGGGGATAAAAGCATTAACGTGAGTAGTACTCAACGATGAGTTGCTCTTTGATTTGGTCGTTCAATTCAGCACGCTCAGGAAGACGTACGAATGTACCTTCGAGCTTCTCAGCGTCGAATGTTACGTAGTCTTTCGTAGCTGGTGCTACTTCGAGAGCTTCAGCGATCGCTTTGAAGTTTTTAGACTTCTCGCGAACTGAGATGACTTGACCTGGTTTTACACGGTAAGACGCGATGTCTACACGTGAACCGTCAACTTGGATGTGACCGTGGTTGACGAGTTGGCGCGCTCCACGACGTGTGCGAGCGAGACCCATACGGTAAACGAGGTTGTCAAGGCGTGACTCGAGCAAGAACATGAAGTTCTCACCGTGGATTCCTTGCATTTTCCCTGCATCGTTGAAGATGCGACGGAATTGCTTCTCGTTGATTCCGTACATGTGACGGAGTGCTTGCTTCGCTTGAAGCTGAAGACCGTATTCAGAGATTTTACGACGACCATTTCCGTGTTGACCTGGTGCGTAAGGACGTTTTGCTAATTCTTTACCCGTTTCGCTAAGCGAGATGCCTAAGCGACGCGAGAGTTTCCAAGCTGGACCTGTGTAACGAGCCATGTTTGGACTCCTCCTTGTTGTTCATGTATTTTGCACAAAAGAACAACGGTGTCAAAGACGGGTGACGCCCCTTTCATAGGTTCAAGCACCTTCACTTGATAGCGAAGCTACGAGATGCTCCTCCGACTCAGTCGAGGCCCGAAAGGTGGATACGTCTGTCAATGACTGCTATCGTCATTTCATGCACAAAAATCAGTATACGATGAAACGATTCGCTTGTCAATCAGATGAAGCGAAGTAATGTTTGGCAAAATTGCTCCAACCCTTGACGGTCGACGTCTGAGAAACGGTCGAACTCTGGGCTGTCGATATCGAGGACGCCGATGGTCTTTCCGTCACGCACGAGCGGGACGACGATCTCCGAGTTTGAAGCCGCGTCACAAGCGATGTGACCTGGGAATTGGTGCACGTCTGCGATCAGTTGCGTCTCTTGTGTCGAGGCGGCCGTCCCGCATACCCCTTTGCCGAATGCGATATGGACGCAAGCCGGAAGGCCTTGAAACGGTCCGAGGATGAGTGCGTCTTCGCCTTCTGTTAAATAGAAGCCGACCCAGTTGATGCGGTCAAGGAATTGGTTGAGCAATGCGCTCGCGTTCGAAAGGTTGGCGACGCGGTTCGTCTCACCTTCGAGCAGTGCGGCGAGTTGTTTGTTCAGTAGGTCATAACCGGCGGCCAAGTCGCCAGTGTAAGTAGTCGTTTGGAACATGTGATTCCCTCCTAATGAATGAAAGCAAGATTGATTAGCATTATGGTACACGCATTTTTTTGTTTTGTCTTCCTAAAAGATTCGTGCGGAAAATAACATTCTCTCCCTAAACCGTTGGAAAACCTATGCAAATCATTGGTTCTATAATATGATTAGTATTATCTATACTCATAAAATACTTCATTTATTCATTCAGATACATAAGTCCACGAAAGCGGCTTGGAGGTTGTGACAGAAATGGATTACGGAATCTACGGGATTTTAATTGGAATCATTGTCATCGCATTAGGGGCGATGCTTGGAAGCATGCTCGTGCGAAGGAATTTTTACCAGAAAATTGATGATTTAGACATGCGTAAACAAAGTGTGCTCAGCGCCAGCGTGCCGGCCGAACTGCAGAAGTTCAAACAGTGGCCGATGGAAGGCGAGACGAAAGAAAAGTTCGAACGATGGCATCAGTCGTGGGACGAACTCGTCAGCGTACATACAGGGCAAATCGATGAGGCGCTTTATCACGCGGAAGAAGACTTGGACAAATATCGCTTCCTTAAAGTGAAATCGGATTTGAATGCGACGGAACAATTGATTGAAGAGCTCGAGTCGATGGTACACGCCATGCTCGACGAGATGGATGAGTTCAATCAACACCATTCCTCGCTCCTCGATATCGTCAAAAAAGACGAGAAAGAGCTGTATCAATTCCGCAAGACGCTCGTCGCCCAGAACAGTGCGTTTGGTCCGACGTATGAGCTCGTCGAGTCCGAAATCGCGGCAGCGGAAGCGAAGCGGACCGAGATGATCACGCTGAAGCAAGAAGGCCAAGTGTCCGAGGCGTATATCGCCGGACAAGTCTTATCTGAGAAAGTGGCGAAGATTCGTGAACTCGTCGGCGTCATTCCGCAATTCGTGCGCACAGTGCAAGTCGACTTGAAACAACAGCTCAACCAGCTGCGATCGGGTCATAAAGAGATGCAGATGGATGGATACGCGCTTGAGCCGCTCGGTTTAATAGAAGAGATTGAGCAAGCGGAAGATCGCCGTGCCGCGCTTATGGGCCGCATCGAACTGCTCGACTTCGATCATTTTGAGATGGATATGCAGCAACTCAGCTCGGACATCGATCAGTTGTTTGAAGCGTTCCGGACAGAAGTCGACGCGCGCCAATACGTGAAGAAAGAATTTGCGAGCGTGAAAGACCGGGATCGTCAGACGAGCGAAGTTATGGCGCGTCTTCATCAAGAGATGACGCGACTCGTCAGCAACTATGAAATCAACGCGAGGGTCGGAGAAGAATTTGAACAGCTCGAACGCGAACGGGCGACGCTCACCGCGAACGTGCTCGATATCGAACAAGCGCTTGTCGCTCAAATGATCCCATTCAGTATGATCAAGTCGAAAGTACAAGAGGCAAAACGGTCGCTCGATCAGTTTAGCGCCATGCATGAACGATTTATCGAGAATACGAACTCCCTTCGCAAAGAAGAAATCGAGGTCCGCAACAAACTCGAGTCTTGGAAGAAGGAACTATCGGCTCATCGGCGATTGCTCACGAAGAGTGCCATGCCGGTCGTCCCGACAGATTTGACGAACGATATGCGGCAACTGCAAAAAGGCGTTCAATCGTTAGACGAACAGTTCGAGAAGGCGCCGTTCAATATGACGTATATCGTCGGACTCAGTCATGACGTCGAAGAGACGATGGACAACTTCCGCGATCGTGTCAAAGCGTTATTGCGCCAGGTCACGTATGCGGAGCAACTCCTGCAATATGCGAATCGCTATCGCCGGCGTGACAACGAGGTCCATATTGCCTTGACGCTCGCCGAGAACAAATTCTTGCACGGTGAGTACGGCACGGCCGTCGAAATCGGCGAACGCGTCCTCGGACGCTTCGATGAAGGTGCGGCCCGTGAGATTCGCCAACGTGTTGAAAAAGGTTTGGAGCAACAAGAGCTATTACGAAAATAATGATGCATGAAGATTGACGTAAACGGGAATTAACGTGTACGTCAATCTTTTTTGAATCGAGGAGGAATTTTGTGATGGGAACGCTATGGGTTAACGGAAAGATTTATACGATGAACAAAGAGCATGAACAGGCTCGCGCCATGTATGTCGAGCACGGCCGGATATTGAAACTGGGGGAAGAAGGCCACCTTCGTCGTACATACGCCGGAAGAATCAAGCAAATTGTGAATCTTGAAGGGAAGAGCGTCTATCCGGCGTTCACCGACTCACACATCCACTTGATCGGCTACGGCGAAGCGCTCGACCGCATCGATGCGACCGAAACGACGGATTTGCATGTGTTACTCGAAACGATGAAGCAAAAGGACGGTAGTGATAGAGGTGACGATTGGCTCGTCGCGGAGGGGTTCAATGATCGTCTGCTCGGCGAGATGCCGACGCGTGAGATGATTGACGCTGTCATCCCGGACCGTCCTGTCGTCTTGAAACGCGTTTGTCGCCACGTTGCGGTCGTTAACTCGAAAGGGTTAGAACGGCTGGGGCTGATCCATCATACCGTCATCGAAGGCGGGAAGCTCGGACGTGACGCGGACGGGAAGTTGAACGGGGTACTCTATGACGCGGCACTCGATTTGCTCCATAAAGAACTCGGCGGGAATCGCGAGAAAAATGTCGCCTCGCTCCACCGGGCCATCGACTCGTTGTTCGCCCACGGGATTGTCGGCGCCCATACGGAAGACCTGTTCTACCATGGTGACCCGGTTGAGACGATTCAAGCGTATGAGGACGTGTTGGCAGATCTTCCGTTCCATGCCCATCTGCTCGTTCATGAACAAGTCGTCGATCAATTGATTCGTCACGACGCGCTCGCGAAACGACCGCGTTTCGATTTTGGGGCGATGAAGCTGTTCGTCGATGGGTCGTTCGGGGGACGGACGGCACTTTTATCGGAACCGTATACGGATGAACCGGGTCAGCGCGGGATCGAGGTCCATCGTCCGGACCACCTTGAGGCGCTCGTCAAAAAGGCGCGCTCGTATGGCATGAACGTGGCAGCCCACGTCATTGGGGATGCCGCCGCCGAACAATTTATTGGGTTGCTCGAGAAGTATCCAGCCAAGCGCGGGACGCGGGACCGAATCATCCATGCCTCGCTCTTGAACGATGCTTTGTTGAAGCGAATCCAGGCGCTGCCGGTGTTGATTGATGCGCAGCCGATCTTCTTATCGGACGATATGAACTTGTTATTCGACCGACTCGGCAACGACCGTGTCGATAACGCCTATCGCTTCAAATCGATGCTCGATACGGGCGCGCTCGTCCTCGGAGGCAGTGACGCCCCGATTTCTTCGGTCGATGTGCGGAAAGGCCTGTATGGGGCCGTGACCCGGCAATCGTTCGAGGGGGCGGGCGCGCTCAATCCATCGGAACGCTTGTCGATGTATGAGGCACTCCGTAGCTTCACCTACGCACCGCGTGTCGCCACAGGCACGCACGGACGCGACGGTCTATTGATTCAAAGCTATAACGCGACGTTCACGGTGTGGGAAGAAGATTTCTTCGAACTTCACGGACGCGATATCCTCGATAACCGACTCGTTATGACAGTCGTCGACGGCACGCCGGTATACGAGGCCGACGTCGTCAACGCGTAATAAAAAGGCTAGCCGTCCATGTGGACGGCTAGCCTTTCGTCGTTTAGAAGAACGAGCGTTGTACTTTGTGCCAGAACGAGTTGTTTTTCAACTTGACCGTTTTGACGACTTGGTCAGAGAGCTCGATATCGATGCGATCCGTATACTTCAAGCTGAGCGCCTCGTTATCCATCCCGATGATCGGATAGTCGTTCCCGTCCTCGACGATACGAAGCGACAGTTTGCGAGAGTCATGGACGATGAACGAGGAACCGAGTGTCCGGTAACGGTTGTTGTTTACCGACGCGATCTCGCTCACTTGCATGCACGGAATGAGCGGATCGACGATTGCGCCGTCGAGCGACTTATTGTAAGCCGTCGATCCGGTCGGCGTCGACACGACCATGCCGTCACCGCGGAACGTCTCGAAGTGAAGGTTATCGATATATACCTCAATGGCGAGTGATTTGATAATACTCGACTTGATTGAGGCTTCGTTCAAACAAAGCATCGGTGTCGATTCATTGATCGACGCCGATAAAAGCGGATATTTCCGCACTTCAAGGCCGGCTTCGATGCGAGCACTGTTGTCCGAGAACAAGCGATCGACTTCGTCGAGCTTATGTATATCGAAGTCGCAATAAAACTCATTCAAGCCGCGCCCGAACCCGACGTAGATGGCATCTTGACGGAAGCCGGTGTAGCGGACGGCCTGCAGGAACGCGCCATCTCCCCCGATGGCGACGATGATGTTGGCGTCTTCCGGACGATTGACGACGTTGAAGCCGTGTTTCTCACCGATCTCGATTAGTTTCTTTACCTCTTTCGTAAAGTCGTTGACGTTACGATGGTACAAATAAACGTTGTTTCTCATCCATGTCATCCCCTTTGTCAATTGAGTCTCTTACATTATACAGCGTTTTAGACGCTCGATATAGGGAAAATCACAATCAGGCCGTCTGAGGCAGGAAGCTTGTCATCGAGACGGCACCATCGATATGATAAAGTAGTATAAATCAAACCAAAGGGGATGAAACGATGCCAACATTTAAAGGCAATACCGTTACACTGCAAGGGAATCCGGTCAAAGTCGGAGATGCCGCACCAGACTTTACAGCACTCACGACGGCACTTGAAGAGGTGACGCTCGCGTCATACCCAGGGAAAAAATTGATTAGTGTCGTCCCGTCGATCGATACAGGCGTCTGTGATGCACAAACGCGTGCGTTCAATGAAAAAGCGGCAACGCTCGGCGGGACCGTCTTGACCGTGTCGAACGATTTGCCGTTCGCCCAACGTCGCTGGTGTGCGGCCTCGGGACTCGATAACGTCATCATGTTGTCGGACCACCGCGACCAGTCATTCGCGAAGTCGTATGGCGTATTGATGGAAGAGCTCCGTCTCCTCGCGCGCTCGGTGTTTGTCATCGACTCGGAAGGCACGGTCCAGTACGTCGAGTACATGGATGAGATGACAGATGAGGTCGATTTCGATGCGGCGCTCGAAGCGTTTGACAAAGCAAACTGATTCACTTGGCGAAATGACCACGAATCGCTTACACTTATAGAAGTGAACCGACCGGCTCTCCATCAGAGGGCCGGTTTTGTATGGAAAGGATGATCGAAGATGGAACGATTTGAACAATTGTATCGTGATTGGAAGAAAGAAGCGAAGAAGCTGACGACCGACCTTGACTTGTTACCGCTCGAGGCGTTGATTGAAGTGTTTGAACGGGTCGATGTGGAACAAGAGAAGACGGATGACGTCCGTAAAGCGGTCAGTCTGCTCGTCCTCGAGGAGACGACGACGCTCCCGCCGAACCACCAACCGACACCGGACGCTGTCAGCCTGTTCATCGGCTACTTGGCGACGAAGCTCGTCAAAGACGGGGCAAGCGTGCTCGAACTCGGAAGCGGGACGGGCACACTCGTCCATGCCGTGTTGACGCAATTGAAAGATGCTACCGCTCAAGCTGTCGAAGTGGATGAGACGATGCTTCGTCTGTCTTACGCGATCAGCAACTTGCTCGGAAAACCGGTGTCGTATTTCCACCAAGACGCGCTCGCGCCGTTGTTCGTTGAACCGAGTGACTTGGCGCTCGTCGATTTGCCGATCGGATATTACCCGAACGATGAGGTGGCTTCTGGCTATGCCTTGAAGCGAGAAGAGGGTCACTCGTATTCCCACTTCTTGTTGATCGAACAAGCGATGCGCCATTTGAAACCGGGCGCGCATGGTATTTTCGTCATCCCGAACAATTTGTTTGAACAGGATGACGAAGGGAAATTAAAACAGTGGATGGACCGTGAGGCCGTCGTTAAAGGGGTTCTGCAACTACCGACGACGATGTTCAAAGATGAGCGATATGCGAAGAGCCTATTGATGTTACAAAAGCTCGGGGAAGGCGTCAAACGCCCGAAACAAGCGCTCCTCGTCGAGTTGCCATCGTTCACGGACGTCCGTGCAGTTGCCAATATTGTGAAACAGATTGATGATTGGTTTAAAACAACATAATTTTTATTGGGCAAAAGACTTGAAAAACATATGCCATATCAAGTATCTTCATTATGATACAGTTATCGGTTTTTAAGAGAACAGATAAAGACTCGTGTTTAAATCGAAAGGTAAGAGGTGTATGACATGACAAAAATTATGGCAGTCAATGCAGGTAGTTCGTCATTAAAGTTCCAACTTCTCGAAATGCCATCTGAGAAAATGCTCGCCGTCGGGCTCGTCGAGCGTGTCGGAAAAGAAGATGCGATCTTCACGATTAAATATGGTGAAGGACAAAAGTTCCATATCGTCACACCGCTTCATTCACATAAAGAAGCGGTCGAGCTCTCGCTCGAGAAATTGATTGACTTGGATATCATCCAGTCGTTCGATGAAATCGCAGGAGTCGGCCACCGTGTTCTTCACGGGAAAGAATTGTATGCGGATTCGGTCGTCATCGATGATGAAGTCATGAAGAACATCGAATCGTTCGTTGAGCTCGGACCACTCCACATCCCACCGAACTTGACAGGGATTCGCGCGTTCCAGGCGATTTTGCCGAACGTGCAACAAGTTGCTGTCTTCGATACGGCGTTCCACCAGTCAATGCCGGAAGAAAACTTCTTATACAGCCTTCCGTACGAGTACTACACGGAGCATGGCGTCCGTAAGTACGGTTTCCACGGAACGAGCCACAAGTACGTCACACAACGTGCGGCAGAACTTCTCGGTCGTCCGCTTGAAGACCTTCGCTTGATCTCGTGCCACCTTGGTAGCGGTGCGTCAATCGCAGCGGTTGCCGGCGGTCGTTCGATCGATACGACGATGGGCTTTACACCGCTTGAAGGAATCACGATGGGAACGCGCTCGGGATCACTTGACCCAGCCCTCATCCCGTTCTTGATGCAGAAGACAGGCAAGTCGGCTGAAGACGTATTGAACGTCATGAACAAAGAGTCAGGTGTCTACGGTCTCTCGGGTATCTCGAGTGACTTGCGTGATATCGAGCAAGCTGCTGCTGAAGGCAACCACCGTGCCGAAGTCTCGCTCAAAATCTTCTCGAACCGTATCCACGGCTATATCGGTCAGTATGCGGCAGAGATGAACGGTGTCGATGCGATCATCTTCACAGCTGGTGTCGGGGAAAACTCGGACGTCATTCGTGAGCGTATCCTTCGTGGCCTTGAGTTCATGGGTGTCTACTGGGATCCATCACTCAACAACGGAGCGCGCGGCAAAGAGTTGTTCATCAACTACCCGCACTCACCGGTCAAAGTCATCATCATCCCGACGAACGAAGAGTTGGTCATCGCACGCGATACTGTTCGCATCGCTAACCTCGTTGAGTCACACGTTTAAGTTAGTAAAACATCCGTCCCGCATTCTTGTGGGACGGATGTTTTTTTAGTGCTTTTGACACATAAAGCAAGATCATCGTGTGACAATGGGCTGAATGAATTGATCTCGTTTGTAACATTCGGCGTAAAAAAAGGTGCTTTCCGTAACAAACTAGATATATGAATCCCTTTAATTGGAAGTTAATATGACAAAAACGAAAGATTCTTGTTAAAACCGTCATCTACCTTTAAAAGATGGCGGTTTTGTAATCTAACCGTAACTTTCCTGACACTCAAATGAATTTTAGTTGTAAACGCACACTGTCATGTTTCGTCATATAGTTATCTGGACGAAACATTCAGTCATACATGCGATATGTGACAGTGAACACGGCACCACAGATTCGACACCATGAACATACAACTCACAAACCGACTAGGAGAGGACAAACCACATGCTCAAAAAAATTGGAACGGTCTTACTACTGACGGTCATGACACTCGCAATGCTCTTACCACAACAACAAGTAGAGGCGTCTTCAAAAGTTTACGCCCAAAGCCAGGTCAACGGATTGAATGTCCGCTCGGCAGCTTCACTGAACGGAAAAGTCATCGGCAAAATCAACAAAGGTCAAAAACTTCAGCGCACTGGCTCAAAAGGGTCTTGGACTCGCGTCAACTACAAAGGCAAGTCCGGTTGGATCGCTACTAAATACTTACGTACCGTGAAAGCATCGGTGACGAAGGCTAGTGTGAAAACATACAAGATGAACGCTTCGGCTTACACACCATATTGTAAAGGCTGTTCAGGCGTGACGGCATTAGGCTGGAACGTCCGGGCTCAAAAACGTAACGTTATCGCGGTCGATCCGCGCGTCATCCCGCTCGGTAAGAAAGTACAAGTGTACGTCGGCGGGAAGTTGATGGGCACATACACAGCGGCCGATACAGGCGGCGCCATCAAAGGCAACAAAATCGACATTTTGATGTACTCACAAAGTGCGGCCATTAACTTCGGCCGCAAGACGGTCACCGTCAAAGTCTTATAATCGGGCATACGAGAAGGGCCATCGCACATGCGATGGCCCTTTTTGTTAATCATGTTATTGGCGGACGATGAGGACGTCACACTTCGAATAGCGGACGATGCTTTCAGAGACGCTACCGATGAAGAAGCGTTCGACGGCGTTCAAACCGGTCGCTCCACAGATGATGAGGTCAATGTCATGATTCGGTGCGATTTTTTTAGCGATCGTCACTTTAGGAGAGCCATACTCGATGACCGTCTCGACTTCTTTGACACCACGTTCTTTCGCTCGGTTGACGTAATCCTCGAGCAACTCCTTCGCATACGTCTCAGCACGCTCGGTAATCGTCCGGTCATACGCTTCGACCGTGGCGAACGTCCGTGTATCGATGACGTGACCGATATACAGCTTGCCATCGTTTCGAAGGGCGACGTCGATTGCTGTTTCAAATGCACGCTCGGCCTCTTTCGAGCCGTCGACGGCAGATAGAATATGTTTGTAGACAATTGCCATGTAAATCCCAACCTTTCGCTTGAAATGTACGTGCGGCTTACATGTATAGTATACCACTTCTGCTTGAATTCACGCCCGGTTCTTTCAGAAACGTGTGAATTTTTCACAACTTTCTCATTCAACAGGTTGAAGTTTGGAAATGAGCAGACGGAACGGGTAAGATGATACAGAGGAGGGATGACGATGAAACACGTAGTCATCACGGCTGGTGCAAAAGGGATCGGCCGCATTGTGACAGAACGACTGTTAGAAGAAGGCTGGCACGTCAGTGTGCTGCAACGAAAGCCGATTGATTGGGACCACGAGCGGTTACATATGATCGAGGCGCCGTTGACGGACCGCAAGGCCGTCCTGAGTGCCTATGATGAAGCGGTGGCCAAGTTCGGAGATCCAGACGCACTCATTTTGAACGCGGGCCCCTATATCTTTGAGCGGAAATGTCTCGTCGACTTGTCCGACGAAGAATGGGACGAGGTCATCACGGGTAACTTGTCGGCCTCATTTTGGCTGATGCGCCGGGCGATCCCGAACATGCGGGCGAAACAGTTCGGCCGCATCATCACGTACGGTTTCCCAGAGAGTGCGACGGCCCCAGGCTGGATTCATCGATCGGCGTTCGCGGCAGCGAAAACGGGACTTGTCAGTTTGACGAAGTCGGTCGCGCTCGAGGAGGCTGCTCATGGGATCACGGCCAATATGATCAATCCGGGCAACATCGTCGGCGCACAAAAAGAGATGCGCATCGAAGCGGCCGAGCCGGATGATCAAACGCCGGTCGGCCGTCACGGGACGGGTGAGGATATCGCACGGATGATTCTGTTCTTGCTCGCGCGCGATTCCGATATGGTCACGGGCGCCGTCATCGATGTGACCGGCGGTGTGAACGTCGTTCATCAATACCGGAAATAAGGAGTGGGCTGCATGAAGTTAGCCATATTGACCGATATCCACGGCAACGTCCAAGCACTCGACGCTGTACTTGCCGAACTGGACCGCCAACGGATTGACCAAATATGGAGTTTGGGGGACATGATTGCGATGGGACCCGACTCGAACGAAGTGATGGCGCGCCTCCTCGACCGAGGTGTGCACATGATCACGGGCAATCATGATGAGGCCGTTTTGTCGCTCCTGGCTGGGAAGGGCCATCCGGACAGCTACGCGCATACCCGACCGCATCACGAGTGGGTGGCGCGCACGTTGACATCTGCCTATGCGGAGGCGCTCTTCAAGTTGCCGCGCACAATCGAACGTGTTGTCGACGGGACCCATGTGTACGGCATCCATTATCATATCCCGACCGAGAAGCGAAACGTGCCGATTACCAAGGAACCGTTCCACGACATCCTAGAGGCGACACTCCCGAACATGCAGGCGCTATACGGGACATATGAGACGGACGTCATCTGTTTCGGACATCATCATCCAACGCATATATTCCAGGATGAAACGAAACATTATTTTAATCCAGGAGCGCTCGGCGTCGCCCGGGACGATTTGGCCCGCTATGGTATCCTCGAGTGGGGGGAGGCGGGCATGACGATTCAACCACAAGCCGTGTCGTACGACAAACGCTCGTTCCTTGAAACGATGGAACGCCGTGACGTGCCACAACGAGACGTCATGCTACGTCTGTTTTATTGAGATGACAAAAGACCAGCCGTTTTTGGCTGGTCTTTTGTATAGGGTTCAATTGACTTCTTGCAGGTCTTTCGGGAAGCTCGTCAAGAGAATCGGACCGCTCTCGGTCATGACGATATCGTCCTCGATGCGGACACCACCGACGCCAGGAAGATAAATTCCTGGTTCGACGGTAAACGTCATCCCGACTTGGGCTGTCATATCGTTATTGGCGGCCATCGACGGGAACTCGTGTACTTCGATGCCGATGCCGTGGCCGACACGGTGCGTGAAGTATTCCCCGTACCCGGCCGTCGTGATGACTTGACGGGCCGCGATATCGATCGAGCCGAGCGTTGTCCCGACGTTCGCCATCTCGATCGCAGCTTCCTCGGCTTTGAGGACGGTTTCGTAAATCTCCCGTTGTTTCGTACTCGCCTCACCGTAGACGACGGTGCGGGTGATGTCCGAGGCATATCCTTGCCAAATGACACCGAGGTCGAACAAAGCGAAGTCGCCTTTTTTCAAGCGGTTGTTCCCAGGGACACCGTGTGGGTCGGCGCTATTCTCGCCGAACAAGACGAGCGTGTCGAACGACATTTCGCGGACACCTTGTTTCTTCATCGCATATTCAATCTCTGCGATGACCTCGAGTTCGGTCACGCCTTCACGCAATGCGCGAATCCCCGCTTCAATCGCCATATCAGCGAGTTCGGCGGCGCGCTTCATCAAGCGGACTTCGTCTGGAGACTTGATCATGCGAAGTGCTTGTAGTTCTTCCGTCAAATCGATGATTGACAATCCGGCGAACCCGGCGCGGAGCTGTTCGACGCGGTTGTACGTCAAATGCTCACCTTCTACCCCGATGCGCTCGGGGATGATCTGTTGGTCAAGGAACAGTTTGACGACTTTGTCCCATGGATTTTCATGATCCATATACGTGACGATGTCGCCATTCCACTCGCTCGCTTCGACGATTCCTTTTTCAAGTGCCGGACAAACGATCGCGGTCGTTCCGTTCTTCAAGACAAGGATTGCGATGAGCCGTTCGTGCGCTTCGGCATACACTCCTGAAAAGTAAAAGACCGATGCTTTTGATGTGACGAAAGCGGCGTCTAACCCTTTCGTGGCCAAAGATTGTGCAATATGGTTGGTTCGTTGATTCAACTCGTTTCCCTTCCTTCTCGTTCAGTGGCGTTCTATCTCATTATAACGTTTTCCAAAACGGAAAGGAAATGTCACCATTTCAGTAGTACAGTTTGAAGAAGTACGACTGATACAGTATACTGAGGATGACAGAAAATGTATTAAGGAAAGGGACTCGTGACATGACAACAAAACATGAACAGATCATAGCACATATCGAGTCGCTCGATGTCGGGTCCAAAATTTCGGTCCGCCAAATCGCAAAAGAGTTGGCGGTATCAGAAGGAACGGCATATCGGGCTATTAAAGAAGCGGAGAATTTAGGATTTGTGTCGACGATCGAACGGGTCGGGACCATCCGGATCAAACGCAAGCATAAAGAGAATATCGAAAAATTGACGTTCGCCGAAGTCGTCAATATCGTCGACGGACAAGTACTCGGCGGCCGAGACGGTCTCCATAAGACGCTCTCGAAGTTCGTTATCGGGGCGATGAAGCTCGAAGCGATGATGCGTTACATCGACGTCGACTCGCTCGTCATCATCGGGAACCGAGAGAAGGCGCATGAGCTCGTGCTCCAGTCCGGGGGTGCCGTGTTGATCACGGGGGGATTTGACACGACCGATGAAGTGAAACGGATGGCGGATAAATATCATATGCCTGTCATCTCGACGTCATACGATAGTTTTACCGTCGCGACGATGATCAACCGGGCCATCTATGACCGTCTGATCAAAAAAGAAATTTTGCTCGTATCGGACATCGTCATCCCGCTTCATGACACGTTTTATTTGAAAGTAGATGATACGGTCAAACGGTGGCATGAACTGAACGAACGGACGAAACATAACCGCTATCCTGTCATCGATGAGCAGATGAAAGTCGTCGGGGTCATCACGGCGAAAGACTTGATCGATCGTCCGCATGACACCGAAATCGAGAAAGTGATGACGAAAAGTCCAATCACCGTAGGCGTTCAGACAAGCGTCACCAATGCGGCCCACCAAATGGTTTGGGAAGGCATCGAGATGTTGCCGGTTGTCGACAACTATGGCCGCCTGCTCGGGATCATCAGCCGTCAAGACGTCTTGAAGGCGCTCCAACTCGCCAACCGCCAACCGCAAGTCGGTGAGACGTTCGACAATATGATCACGAATCAATTGAAAGAAGACCCGAACTCGAACGGGACGGCGTTCACCGTCGAGGTCGCGCCGCAAATGACGAGCCATATGGGGACGGCGTCGTCAGGTGTTTTGACGACACTGCTCGTCGAAGGGGCGACACGGAGTCTGCGTCATATGAAAAAAGGCGACCTCGTCGTCGAAAATATCACGGTCTATTTCATGAAACCCATTCAAATCGAGAGTCAAATCCGCGTTTCGGCCAACGTGTTCGATCTCGGCCGGAAGTTCGGAAAAGTCGACGTCGAGATGACGCAAGGCACACAACTCGTTGCCAAAGCGCTCGTCACGGCGCAATTGATTGACCGCTAACAAAAAAACGAGCTGATGCCATCATCAGCTCGTTTCTGTCTGTTCTTATGATTGTTTGATTGGCTCTTCGTTAGCGAGCGGATAGATTTTACGGTACCGGATAAATCCGACGACAGCGTTGCCGAGCCCTAGGACGAGCATGGCGATACTGACAATCCAGCCGATTGTCGAGCCGAGCCCGAGTCCGCCAATCATTTGGTTGATCGCGAAGAGTGCGAGGAACAAACTCAGCCAGATGAGCGCTTGGGTGTTAAAGAGCGCTTTCCGGTATGGTGTCTTCGTCAAATAGGCGCGTCGTTTTGAAACGAAGTAGGCGCCCAACGAAAACAAAATGAGTCCGATCATAATTAGTTGACCCAAGTGAAGAAACCCCTTTCAGACGTGTAATCTGTTATCATCATACCATAGAATAGTGTTCAAGAAAGCGAGGAATGGCTATGGCACATTGGCCAGAGGCAACAACGATATTGAAATTGATTGAAGCGGCGGACACGATTATGATTCACCGACACGTCCGTCCCGACCCGGATGCGCTAGGCAGTCAGCTCGGATTAAAACGGATGTTAGAGGTCGCCTATCCGGAGAAACGGATTTACGTCGTCGGCGGTATCGTCCGTGACTTAGAGTTTTTAGGTAAGATGGAGCACGTCGAACCGGACATGTATAAAGAAGCGCTCGTCATCGTACTCGACACGGCTAACCATGAGCGGATTGATGGACCGCATGCTTTGTCGGGCAAGACGGTCGTCAAGATCGACCACCATCCTGATGAAGACGCATATGCGGCGCATCAAATCGTCGACACGACGGTCAGTTCAACGTCGGAGATGGTCGCCGAACTTGCGGGGATGTGGGGCCTTGCTCTTGACGAAGCGTCCGCTTTCCTATTGTTTGCCGGAATCGTCGGTGACACGGGACGATTCCAGTTCCGCAATGCGACACCGCGCACGTTTGAAATCGCTGCCGCGTTGATTAAATACGGTATCGATACGAATCGGTTGTACCGTCAAATGTACAAGACGAACTTGGCGACGTTGCAGCTCCAAGGTTACGTACTTCAAAACGTTAACGTGACGGAGGCGGGTGTCGGCTATGTCAAAATCGATGCGGACGTCTTGCGTACGTTCCATGCGACACCGGAAGCAGCGTCTTTGCTCGTCAACAGTTTTTCAGGCCTCGAAGGACTGAAATGCTGGGTCATGTTCGTCGAGAACAAAGAAGAGATTCGGGTGCGGATCCGTTCAAAAGGACCGGTCATTAATGATGTGGCGAAGCGCTATCGGGGCGGCGGTCATCCGATGGCAGCCGGGGCCACAATCGATAAATGGGAAGAAATGGACGAGGTGATTGCGGCACTTGATGAAGTCGCGGCACCGTTCACGTTCGAAACAGAAGAGAGCTGACCCGTTGGTCAGCTCTCTTCAGGCTGTTGACGAACCCATTCGCTTTTGGCGAATGGGTTCGTCTTTTTTTGTGTTCAACGAGCTCGAGGCGCTCTGCCCGACATAAAATTGAATAAATGCTATGTAGACGGTCGTTTTCGGCCAACAGGTTGGCCAGTTTCTTCATATTTTGTGCGGTCGCTGCCACCAGGTTGGCGCGGTCCACCGCCTCTTTCCCCCGGTAGAACGTGAAGCGGAGACCGTGGAGCTCCTTCCCGTCGGCGAACGAGCGCTCC